>JAISEZ010000074.1 GCA_031263835.1 Tannerella sp. | reverse complement strand
AACCTTATTTTATCATCAAATTAAATTTATTGTCAGATGAACTTGAAAGCTTTTATTTATTGCAATGCACGGTCTTCCGGTGCAAAAAGGAAGAGACCGTGGAATTTCTTCATCCTGCTACTGCTGGCGTCCGTCTTCTCAACGGTCGCGGCTGCCGGTGGCAACGCGGAAGAGGAAACGGGAACATCCGCTGTTCCGTCGAGCGAAACGCTTCAGCAAAACGGGATTGCCGGATATGTATACGATGAAACCGGCGAGCCGGTTCCGGGCGCTTCCGTAGCGGTAAAGGGAACGCAGACCGGTACCGTTACCGACGGGCAGGGACGTTTTGTCCTGAGCGTCGCAGCGGGAACGGAACTGGAAATATCCTTTATCGGATACGTAACGCAAACCGTCAGGGCTGCCGCCAACATGCGGGTAACGCTGCAGGAAGACACGCAGCAGATTGAGGAAGTGGTCGTAATCGGTTACGGTACGGTGCGCAAGTCCGACCTGACCGGTTCGCTGGTGTCCATTTCGAGCGAGAAATTCAAAAACCTGCCGCAGGGAGGCGTTACCCAGATCCTGCAGGGAAAAGCCGCCGGCGTGAACATCACGAGCACCAGCGGCGCCGGTAATACGAACATCCGTATCCGCGGTATCACTTCGCTGAACAAGAGCAGCGAACCGCTGTGGGTGGTAGACGGCGTGATCGGCGGTACGGTCGGTAACTTCTACGACATCCAGTCGATCGAAGTCTTGAAGGACGCCTCCTCGACGGCGATCTACGGTTCGCAGGGCGCCAACGGCGTGATTCTGGTGACGACCAAAAAGGCGCAGGAAGGCAAGGCGAGAGTCACTTTCGACGCGCGGTACGGCTGGCAAACCATGCGTAAAAAGCCCGATTTGCTCAGTCCCTATGAATACGCCGTCGCCCTGCGGGACGTGCAGGGCATGAATGCCGTCACGGACGAGGATTTTGCCGCATACAGGGCCGGCACGAAAGGGATTGACTGGATCGACCTGATGACACAGACGGGATTCGGTCAGAATTACAACCTGAATATTTCGGGCGGCGGCGCCAGCACGAAGTACGGGATTACCGCCTGGGGCGGCGACAGCCGGTCGCAGATTATCACCGGAACAAGCCGGAATTACAATCTGAAGGCCACGCTGGATACGGAAATCACGTCCTGGCTGAACCTGTCGGGATATGTGTATGGAAGCCGTTCCTCCAGCCACAACGGTGCGGACCAGAGTGCGTTTACCGATATTGTCGCCTATGCGCCGACGATGGAGCTGCAACGGGAAGACGGCGTGTATAACCTGGACCCGTACGGACAGCTGGGTAACAGCCCCTACGGAAAAAAATACGCAAGTTACAGTGACGGCGAAGCAAACTCGATGACCGGTTTCACCGATTTGCGCATCAAGTTCCCGGTGGACGGACTGACTCTTTCATTGCAGGGATTATACAGCCACAGTCAAAGCATCGGGCGCGGTATCCAAAGGACCACGTTATACCCGAATGCACCGAATGATGCAAGTAACACCTCGGATCAAAGCTGGTCGTGGCGAAATATCAATAATCTGACGTATCAGAAGGAGTTCGGCGTTCATCGCCTGACGGCCATGGGTGTACTGGAACTGAGCAAGTCCGAATGGAGCAGGATAAGAGGTGTTGCGCGCAATTTCTCCAATGAAGACATCATTGGCTACTGGGCGCTGGCGTCCGGCGCTACGCAAACTGCAGAGAACGACTATTCCAACTCGGCCATGGTGTCGGCTTTCGGGCGGGTGGTGTACAGCTACAAGGGAAAATATTCCTTTACGGGAACCTATCGCGCCGATGCGCCTTCGCAGTTCAAGAACAGGTACAAATGGGGCTATTTCCCGTCGGCGGGCGTAGCATGGAATGTGTCCGAAGAAGACTTTATGAACAAGGATCTGATTCAGCAGCTGAAACTGCGGGCGACCGTCGGCACGACCGGCAATCACGGCGTGGGCGCCTATTCCACCTGGGCAAACCTGACGCGCGATTATTCCGCCTACGGGACAAGCACGCAGTTTATCGGATACTGGCCGGCTACATTCAGCAACCCCGATCTGCACTGGGAAAAGACCGCCCAGTATGACATCGGACTGGATTTAAGCATTCTGGATCAGAAGGTGAATATCACCACGGACTGGTATCTGAAAAAAACGACCGACCTGCTTTTCCTGAAAGATCTGCCGGACTATAACGGCGGCGGCGCCATCTGGACAAACCAGGGCGCGGTCGACAACAGGGGATGGGAGTTGACGGTGAATGCATTCCCCGTACAGACGAAAGACTTCTCCTGGGAAACCAACTTTACGGGCACGTATGCAAAGACGATCGTCAAGGATCTGGCGGGCACGGAACGCATTATTCCCGATGCCGGCCGTGGCGGCGCCAATCAGGGCGGTCTGTTTGCCCTGCAGGTCGGCAAGCCGGTGGGTACATTCTACCTGCAGGAATTTGCCGGGTTCGACGAGAACGGCGCCACGCTGCATTATACACCCGATGGCGGCGTGACTACACAGAACGAAGTGGAGAACAAAAAGATTCTGGATCAGAATTCGATTCCCGACTGGACTTTCGGATGGAACAATTCGCTGACGTATAAAAACTTTGACTTCAACGTATTTTTACGGGCTACCGGCATGTTCTACCGTCTCAATCACTCGCGTTTCTACGAATCCTGCATGATCGGCGCATCGCGGTTTATTTCTTCGCGCGAAGCCTACTATCTCAGCTGGGATCACGTGGCGGACAAGAGTCAGGCACAGTTTGCCAGCCTGACGAATCCGAACAGCCAGTATGTGGCCGGTTCGACCCAGTGGCTTGAAAACGCCCAGTTCCTGCGCTGTCAGAATCTGACCCTCGGCTATCTGTTTCCCAAAAAACAGGTGAAATTTGCCGACGTCCATCTTTCATTCAGCGTGGAGAATCTGTTTGTGCTGACCGGGTATAATGGAATGGATCCCGAAACCGTATCGGAAATCGATTACCGGGGGGACGACAACATATCGCGATATGACTTGACGTTCGGACTGGATGACGGTTCGTTCCCGATTCCGAGGACGTACACGCTTATTCTGCGGTTTGATTTTTAACCAAATAGTAATCATTTTAAAGTAGAGAAAACATGAAGACTTTAAGAAATAAAACAATAGCACTGATCGCGTGCCTGCTGTGTACGGTTTCGTGCAACGACTTCCTGAAAGAGGAAGCGAGGGGAAAACTGACCTCGGATACGGCATTTGCGCAGCAAAGCGACGTGGAAGGTTCCGTCAACATACTGTACCGGCAGATAGGACGCGCTACGTTCGGATTCACCCAGTTTATCTTTGCCCAGATGGGCGACGACCTGGCGACACATCCGGGCAGCAACAAGGCTGCCATCCGCGAATGGGACAAATATACGATTTCGACCAACAACGAGCGTTTGCTGTGGTGCTGGGAAGACAAATACAAGGTGATCAAGGCGACAAACTTTATTATTAACGGCGTGGAATCGGCGCCCGCATCGCAGGAGGAGATTGACTATGCCCTCGGACAGGCGCACTTCTGGCGTGCATGGGCTTATTTCTATCTCGTGCGTATGTTCGGGCCGCTGCCCATGGTGCTGTCGACGGAGATCGACTATTCCATTGAACTGTCGAACGTGGCGGAAGTCTACGACCTGATCGTGTCCGACCTGAAAATTGCCGGGGAAAAGCTGATTCCCAACTATACCGGCGTTCCGCGAACCATGAACGGGGTGAACGTGGTAGCCAACAGGGCTGCCGCAGAGGCCGTACTGTCCTGCGTGTACATGTCCATGGCCGGCTGGCCGCTGAACAGGGGTGCAGAGTATTACAGTCTGGCGGCAGCCGAAGCGCTGAAGGTGATCGACGGCTCGGACAACGGCACCTATTACTATCAGCTGTACGACGAATACTGGAAAATTCATTCCAAACAGGAGGACAGGCGCAACCGGGAATCGATTGTCGGCGTCTATTACAGCCAGACCTTTGGCGGTGGTGACGGCAGCGAATCGGCGCGCGGCGCCATCAACGATATCCCGGCCATCAGTCAGGGCTGGACGGACGCCCGCGCCGAAGTCGGTTTCTGGGTGGAGTTCCCCGAAGGCCCGCGAAAAGCGGCGACCTATCCGGAATGGACGTTCAACAAGAATGACGGAAACGTCTATCGCTGGTGGAGCGACAAACTGGATCCCGAGTACATCTCTCCGTATTTCGGCAAATCAGCCTTCACGAACAACGACCGGGAGGACGAATATGATTTCACGAAGGGGTATGAATCGCAGGCCAACGGCTGGAGCGAGCAGGTTCACCAGATGGTACGTCTGGCGGAAGTATATCTGTTTTATGCCGAGGCCACAGGCCGCGCGGGACAGACCAATGCCCGCGCCATCGAACTGCTGAACAAAGTACGCAACCGCGCTGACGGCTTTGGCCCGGTGGCTGTCCGTCCGGAGGGGCAGAACGTCTATCCCGCCGGCATGTCGGCCACTGAACTGGCCGAAGCCGCCTACAATGAGCACGGCTGGGAAATTGCCGGCTGGTACTGGGGCGCCATCGCGCCGCGCGCCAACGACATGCAGCGGATGGATCGTCTGAAAGACCATTTCAATAAACGCAAGGCCGATCCGGAATACGTCTTTACCGATCCGGACACGAGGCAGCAGGTCAGAGTGCATGAACCGTATCCCACCGAAGGCGAATGGAGCCAGAGCAAAATGTTTGCGCCCTATCCGTCCGAAGAGGTTGAACGGAATCCGGCGCTGAACGTTTCCCCGGAAGAGAAGTTGAACATGATAAATTGAA
>JAISEZ010000322.1 GCA_031263835.1 Tannerella sp. | reverse complement strand
TCCGTCGTCGGCAGGCTGCACGCAGACGGGAAACTGGCCATCCTGCTGTTCTATCCGGACGAGGACATCGAAATCTGGAAGGCGCACCGGGCCGACATTCCCGAAGGCTGGATTAACGGGTACGACCGTCATGCGAAGGTGAAAGACGGCGAAATCTACGACTTGCGGGCGATTCCGTCGCTCTACCTGCTGGGCAGGGACAAGACGGTGCTGCTCAAAGATGTGAACTTCGACAGGGTGGAAAATTACTTCTGAAATACGGGAGGGAATGAAACGTTAGTAGTCAGTAGTTAGTAGTTAGTAGTTAGTAGAATGGTAGCAGGCAGTTTCGCCGTACGGCAATCGGGTTTTGTGTATGAAACCGTGACTTTATTCTACTGATTACTAACTACTGATTCGCATAAAGAATAAATTATCAACACGGAGACACGGAGAACACAGAGACATGTACGGCGGAACGCTGTATTTTCTCTGTGTCCTTCGTGCAGGAAAAGCGGTTATCCGGAGGCCACAGAGAAGGAACTTCGTTCCGCAGGAAAACGAATCTCCGTGTTCTCCGTGCCTCCGTGTTGATAATTTATTTTTTATGGTCATGCACAAAACTATGCCGCGCTAATGTATAATTTCACTATATTTGCCTGCCGGATAAGAAATAAATCCGGAAGCAAAGTAATATATAACACGGTTATTCAACTGAAATAATAATGATTGAACAATGACATCACGTAGAAATTTTGTAAGAAAGGCGAGCGCCGGACTGTTGCTTGCCGGTGCGTCGTCCGTGTGGGGCGACCGCATTCATGCGGCCCGCGCCGCTTCGCGTCCGGAAACGGAAAGCGCTCCCCCGAAGGACCTGTTTAAAATCGGCATGGCCGGCTACACGTTCCGCTCGTTCGACATCGACCGGACTGTTGAGATGCTGGACCGAATCGACGTACGCTACCTTTGTATCAAGGATTTTCATCTTCCGCTTGAAAGTACGGACGAAGAAATCAAAAACTTTCACGCCCGGCTGGCGGCGAAACGCATCACCGGCTACGGAGTGGGGCCGATATACATGAACACGGAAAGGGAGGTGGACGCCGCCTTTGACTATGCGCGCCGGGTGGGTGTGAGAGTCATGGTGGGCGTGCCGCAGGAGAAGCTGTTCAAGTATGTCAATGAAAAGGTGAAGCAGTTTGACATCCGCTACGCCATCCACAACCACGGCCCGGAGGACAAATATCCCGACGCCGGCAGTATCTGGGAACGGGTGAAAGACCTTGACCCGCGAATGGGGCTGTGTCTCGACGTGGGACACAACATGCGCGCCGGCAAAAATCCCGTGGCCGACCTGAAACGCTATTATTCGCGGATTTTTGACATCCATATCAAAAACGTGACCGCGGCGACCGGAAAGGGCGAAACCTGCGAAATGGGACGGGGCGTGATTGATATTCCCGCCTTCGTGAAGATGTTGCGGAGCGTGGATTATACCGGCGTTTGCAGCCTGGAATTTGAAAAGGACGGCAATGACCCGCTGCCGGGCGTCGCCGAATCCATCGGCTACTTCAGGGGAGTTATTGACGCGGCCGTGTAAAAAGGAGGGTATCATGGCTGCAACGAATACTTCCGAACGCCTCGCCGCCATCGACGTGCTGCGGGGTTTTGACATGTTTTTTCTGGTGGGCGCGGGCGAAGTGCTGCGCCGCTTTTTCCGCGCGTTCCACTCCGACGCGACAAACGGTATCCTCTATCAGCTGGACCATGTGGAATGGACGGGCTTCACCGCCTGGGACACCATCATGCCCCTCTTCCTGTTTACTTCGGGACTGTCCATGCCGTTTTCCTTCTCCAAGTTCATCGGGCAGGGACACACCGGAGGACAGCTGTATCTCAAGATATTCCGGCGTTTTGCGCTGCTCTTCCTGCTCGGCTGGATTGCGCAGGGCAACCTGCTGGATTTGCGTCTGGATACGTTCCATATCTATTGCAATACCCTCCACGCAATCGCCTTCGGCTACCTGATTACGGCTCTTATCGTGCTGAATGTGCGGAACATCCGGGCGCAGGTGGCAGCCGGCGTTTCGCTGGTCGCGGTCTACTGGGCGTGCATGACGTTTATTCCCGTACCCGGTTTCGGCGCCGGCGTGTTCACGCCCGAAGGCAACCTGGCGATTCATATCGACCATGCCGTGTTCGGACGCTTCGACGACGGCAAGCAGTATACGTGGATGCTGACGAGCCTCGCTTTCGGCGCGACGGTCATCTCCGGCTATTTTGCAGGATACCTGCTGAAGCGGGATTTCTCGCCGGAACGGAAACTGAAACTGCTTTCGCTCATCGGCGTCGCCCTGATTGCCGGGGGACTGCTCTGGAGTTTGCAGATGCCGGTTATCAAAAAGATATGGTCATGCTCCATGGTTCTGCTGAGCAGCGGGATTTGCTACCTGTTGCTGGCGCTGTCGTTTCTTCTGACGGACAAATGGAAACTGTCGGGCTGGTGGGTCACCGGCCTCCGCATCTTCGGCCTGAATGCGATTGCGGCTTACATGCTTCATACGACGTTCAGGCTGGACGGCATCGCCCGGGCGCTGCTCCACGGACTGGAAGGCTATACCGGCGATTTCTATCCGTTCGTGCTGGCGCTGGGCGAGTTTGGCATCCTGTGGTTCATCCTGCGCCACATGTACAGGTACCGGATATTCCTGAAAGTATAGAAAAGGATGTCCATGAACAGACGTATCTTTGTCAGGAATACGCTGGGAGGTATGGCGCTGCTGTCGCTGGGCGCGGCGCTGCCTTCCTGCCCGGCGGGGAAGACGGCGTATTATGCGCCGGATGATTTTGCCGAAATGCCCAAGGCGGACGCGCATTTTCACTACGACACCTTCAACGACGCCTGCCTGAAATACGCCGCGTCCATTCACATGCACATCCTGAGCATCAATGTGGACGCGGGCGAGAATCTGGACAAACAGCTGGCTATCGGCGAACGGTTCAAAAAACAGTATCCCGGATGCTTCGATTTCCTCGGCACGTTTCCGACGGACGGATTCGGTTCGCCGACGTTCTCCGCCGACATTCTCCGGCGCGTGCAGCGGTGTATTGCCGCAGGCGCCGCAGGTATCAAGATTTGGAAGAACATCGGCATGACGCTGAAGGATGCGGACGGGAAGTGGGTGATGGCCGACCATCCGGCGTTTGACCCGGTGTATGCCTGGCTGGAGAAGGAGGGTCTTCCGCTGGCCGCTCATCTGGGCGAGCCGCGCAACTGCTGGCTGCCGTATGAGGAAATCACGATGGGCAACGACCTGAATTATTATACGAAGCATCCCGAATACCACATGTACCGGTATCCCGACGCACCCTCTTACGATGCGCAAATCGCCGCGCGCGACCGTCTGCTGGAAAAGTTTCCGCGCCTGACGCTCGTCGGTGCGCACATCGGCAGTCTGGAATGGAACCTGGACGAGGTGGCCAGACGGTTTGACCGCTATCCCAACTTCCACGTCGACCTCTCCGCACGGCTCGGACACGTGCAGCTCCAAACACTGCAGGACAGACAGAAGGTCTGCGATTTCTTTCTCAACTGGCAGGACCGGATACTGTACGGTTCGGACGTCTCGCTGGACGACCGGAATACGCAGCACGCGGAGGAACGCAGCCGGGCGCTATATGATTACTGGCGTCGTCACTGGCTGTTTCTGGCAACCGGCGAAACCGTCCCGGCAGAGGAGTTCAATACGCCCGACCCGCCGAAAACCATTGAAGGTCTGCGCCTGCCGAAAAACGTGGTCGACAAGCTGTTCCTGAAGAACTTCCAAAGAATCTTTACAGCGAATCAGCAGTAACAACTATCATTCATATAAGCCATGTCGCGAGTATAAATGCCTCCCTACGCAAAAAAACCGGCAAAATGTATTACTTTTGCGCAGATACTTTGATATAATATGTCAACTATGAAGATACGGAAATACATTGGATGGCTTCTTTCCGGAAGCCTTTTGACCGTTTCGGCGCAGCCGGAGTCTGCCCCCGGAGACGGCTGGAACGTGCGCGACCATATTCCCTTGCAGGAAGTGATTGTACAGGCGCACCGCGGCGCGGGGATACCTGCGCCCGAAAGTTCGATAGAAGCGTTTGAAATCGCGTGGGCTTTCGGTACGGTTCCCGAAGCCGACGTGCGAACGACGCGCGACGGCGTGATTGTATCGTTTCACGACGGTACTTTTTCACGCATCCTTCCGGACGCTCCGGAGGAGATGAAAAAGAAAGGGATACAGGACTTGACGTTCGAAGAAGTGAAGACGCTGGACATTGGAGCATGGAAAGGCGCCGCCTTCGAAGGACAGCGCGTGCTGAGCCTGTCCGGTATTGTAGAGACGCTGAGGGCGCATCCCGAAAGGCGCGTGTATGTCGACATCAAGAACGTCGATTTCGCGCAGCTGGCGAAGGAGACGGAAAGCGTTCATCCGCAGCTGATCATCGCCAGCACGCATTATGACGAACTGAAACGCTGGAAAGAAGTCGCTCCGCATTCCTACACGCTTCACTGGATGGGCGGCAGCGAAGCCGAGCTGGCCGAACGGTTCGACCGGCTGGAAAAGGAACAGTTTCGGTACGTGGATCAATTGCAAATTCATGTGCGTATCGGGACTGACGGCGCATTTTCGCCCGGCGAGGATTTTCTGCGCCGAAGCGGTGAACGGCTGAGAAAATACGGCGTTCTTTACCAGACGTTTCCCTGGGAATGTGACGACGCAGACGTGTTCCGCCGGCTGATGGATTTGGGCGTAGCCAGTTTCGCAACCGACTATCCCGATGCAACCATGCAGGCCATCCGCGGATATTTCAAGGATTCGAAAATTCAATAATTCAATTATTCAATTATTCAAAGATTCAAGGGCGAGCGGCGGGGATAAGAGAAATACCAGTTTTTCCGGAGAAACTGATAATTTATTTTCCATGTCGAATCTTTGAATAATTGAATCCTTGAATCTTTGTATTTTCCACGCGCAGTATAATTCGTTGTATTTCAGCGATGGCGGGATTTCTTTTGAAAAATATCCCGAAAACGTGTGCCGTGAAGGAAAAAAAAACCATACTTTTGCGACACATAAAATATGCACATAATATTATGAGGAGGTGGATTTTTATCCCGTTGCATGTTTTGGATTTGAATCTATATAATTTAAAAACGGAAAATATGGCAATTAACTTGACAAAAGGACAGCGGATTGAAATCGGGCTGTCGAAAGTAGGTGTAGGACTGGGATGGGACCCGAACGAAGGAACAGGGTTTGATTTTGACCTGGATGCCTGTGCATTCATGGTGGGCGGAAACAGGAAGTTACCGGAAGATGCCTTTTTTGTATTCTACAACAATCCGAAGTCGCCGGATGGCGCTGTGGAATCGTCCGGCGACGACACCACGGGCGGCAGCAGCGACGGCGACGACGAAACGCTCACGGTCGAACTGAGCAGGATAGACCCCCGGATTCAGGAAATCATTTTTACGGTGACTATCCATGACTATGAAACGCGGAAACAGAATTTCGGACAGGTACGCAATTCGTTTATCCGGATTTACAATGCGCAGACGAACGAGGAAATCGCCAAATATGAACTGGACGAGGACTTTTCGATTGAAACTGCCGTGGAATTCGGCCGTCTGTACAAACGCGGAGACGAATGGAAGTTTGAAGCGATGGGAATTGGATACAGGGGCGGCCTTCAGTATTTTGTCGATAAATACGCCTGACAAATCAGATAAACTTTATAAACATTACAGTTATGGCAATTGATTTAGGAAAAAAACTGGAAAAGGGGGAACGCTTCAATCTTGAAAAAAGTTCCGGAGATAAATTAACAAACTTCTGTGTGGGAGTGAACTGGGGCGGAATAGAATATCAGGCCACGGAACCGTCCGGTTTTCTGGGACTGGGAAGGAAAACCGTAACGAAAACTCAGGACGTGGATTTGGATTTGAGTTGCGT
>JAISEZ010000257.1 GCA_031263835.1 Tannerella sp. | reverse complement strand
GTCGACAGTATCCAGCCGGTGCGGGCGCCGGTAGCGTTTTGAGACTGGTCGGCCCACAGGATGACTTCAGCGTTTCCGCCCAGGTTCATGCTGTTGAACAGTTCCTGATAGCCGGGCGCACGGTACATGTCGTTACCCAGGTCCAGCACGCCCCGGCCGGTGATCTCGAACACTCCGCTGTTCATGATTTCCTCGGCAGCGGTGGCCGCCCGCTGCAGGAACGGTTCGGCGGTAGAAGCCAGATTGAGTTCCGGATGATAGCGGCGGAATGTTCCCTCGTAGAGGCAGAAGCGCGACAGCACAGCCAGCGCGGCATAACGGTTTATCCGCGTGCGGTTGCCCAGCGTGGTCTTGATATTCGCCGAAGCAAATTCAAGATCTGCCAGGATGTTATCGACTACCAGCGTGCGGGGATCGGCGGCCTTGTAGATGTCCGGGTCGTTGGAAGGCAGCGCCCTGTCTATCCACGGCACATCCGAAAAGCGGTTGACCATCCCGATGTAGTACCATGCCCTGAAAAAGCGCGTAATGCCGATAAAATGCTGCAGGTCGGCTTCCGTGCCCGATACGTCCTGTACATTTTCCAGCAGGTAGTTTATGCCGCGCAGCTGCGACCATTTATTCACGTCCCACCAGCTGCCACCCACATTCTCTTTGTTCAGAAGTCCGCGGATCATGTTCCAGTACTCGTCTCCCTGCGTGTAGGTGGTAACATTGTCCGAATCCCAGTCCTGATATTCGTAACCGGGCCTCGACGTTGTGTACAGCCAGTTGACGTATGCTTCCACATCACTTACCGTTTTAAAAAATCCACCTCCCGTGATGGCCGTTTGCGGCGCACGATCCAGGAAGTCCTCGTTGCAGGCTGCGAAAAGAGCCGCAACACATATCAAACTGATGATATATTTACTTATACGTTTCATTTTCTTGTTGTTTTAACAGGTTAAAAATTCAAACTTACTCCCATCGACCACACTTTCTGCATGGGATAATACTCGTCCCCCATCGCTTCGGGATCGATCCACTTGATATGCAGGTTGCTGAGCGTCCACACATTCTCGCCGCTCAGGTAAATCCGCAGACGGTTGATTTTCCACTTATTCACCAGCGCATCGGGCAGCGTGTAGCCCACGGTCAGGTTCTTCAATCTCAGCCATGACGCATTCTGCAGGTATCCGGTTTGCGGAAGTTTCAGCCGGTCGTTGTCCGCCCTTAATCTCGGGAAATAACCGTCGGGGTTTTCCGGCGTCCAGCGGTCGTTCAGCGCCGTAGTAGGAAGACTCCACGAGCTGTGGTAGAGACCGAAGAAGAGCTGGTGAAATCCCATCGCGTAGTCGCGTTTGCCGACGCCGTGCAGGAAAAGCCGCAGGTCGAATCCTTTCCACTCGGCGCTGCCCTCGAAGGAATAGCGGAAGCGGGGCGTATTATTTCCGATGATGGCGAGGTCGCCCGGATCGTCCAGCGTGCTGCTGCCCCGATTGATATACCCGTCGTTGTTGAGGTCATAAAACTTCAGGTCGCCGGCCAGGGCAGGACTGCTTATGTAGGCCACCCCGGTCTGGTCCGCCCAGGCTTGTACCTCTTCTTCGGAAGAAAAGAATCCGGCCGTATGGTAGCCCCAGATTTCACCCAGTTCATGGCCTTCATAGTAGGCGGCAGCGCCGTCGCGGTCGGTACCGATATATCCGGTAGGATTGTCGTATTTGGTAATCCATGCCCGGCTGTCCCACAGCATGAAACGCGCGCTGTAGGAAAGCGGCGAACCGCCGGCGTTCACCCGGTCGCGATAGCCCAGGCTCACATCCCAGCCCTTTGTTTTCAGGTTGGCCGCATTGGTCGTGGGAGGCCAGGCGCCATAGACGGAGGGCAGCGTCTTACTTCCGGTCAGCATGCCTTCAGTATAACGGGTGTAGATGTTGGCCGTAAGGTCGAGCCGGTTGTCAAGCAGTCCCAGATCAATACCGCCGTTGATGGAGCGTACCCGTTCCCAGGTCAGGTCGCCGGCCACCGTACCCGGCTGGCTGATTCCCATCGGATAGGCGCCGTCGAGTCTGGTGCCGATATTTCCCGCACCCATTGTGGCGAGATACGGATAATAACTGCCGTATGCCTGATTTCCCAGTTCGCCATAGGAGCCGCGCAGTTTCAGATTGCTGATCCGCAACGCTCTGCCTGCACCTTCAAAGAACTTTTCCTTCGACACGATCCATGCCGCCGAGCCGGAGGGGAAGAAGCCCCAGCGGTCTCCCCTTGGGTAACGCGACGTTCCGTCCCTGCGCCCGTTAAATTCCAGAATATACTTGCCGTCGTAGATATAGTTGGCACGGAAGAAGTAACCTCTCAATGCCAGCTCACTGATGCTCTGACCGTTGGAAACCTCTCCGGTCGCCAGCTGGAGCGTCGGCAGGCTGGTGGTGATCAGGTCGTTTCTTCGCGTCCAGTAATCGTTGGCGTACAGATACTCCTGATTGAAACCCGCCAGCGCCAGCAGAAAGTGCTTGTCGGCAAAGGTCTTGTGGAAATCGGTATACAGGTTCAGTACCGTATAGTTATTGATATTGGAAGCAAGGTGATTATAAACGCGGCCGTCGGTAGCACGCGTAATAAGCCCCTGATCCGGCCCGTTGCGGTAATAGACCGAAAAGGCGTCCTTATCCGTTGTGGTATTTGCCCGGCGGAAATTGGCGTCGCCCTTGATGTTCCACACATCCTTCAAAATATCAATGGTCGTGTTAAACGAAACCTGTGTTTCGTTGACCTGCGTGTTCGTGCGTCCGCCATCCGGAAGAAGTCCGTAGGCGTCCGCCCCCATTTCCGTATAGGTTCCATCCGGATTGGAAATAGGATAGAGCGTACGGCAGGTTCTGATTCTGTAATAAAAATTGTGGTCGAGATAAGACGGCGTGTCGTATCCGGAAGTAACGAAAGAGATGTTCGAGCCGACTTCCCACCAGTTCGTGAACTTGTACGTACCCTTACCGCGGAAATTGTATCGCCTCAGCACGTCGTTTGCTACTTTCAGAATACCGTCCTGCTGGTAATAGGCGCCGCTCAGGGTATAAGTCAGCTTGTCCGTTCGCTGCGAAACGCTCAGATTGGCATTATACGTGGGCGTCGTATTCCGGTAAACGATGTCGTACCAGTTATTGGAGCCGTAGTAGTCCCACTGGCCGGGATTATTCGGATTCAGGATGATATCCGGCAGCGACGGGTCTTCCGACCTTCGCTTGGCGTATGCCACCTGCGCATCGGTGTACCTGACAGAGGGAAAAATAGCCGTATTGACCAGCGTCATGAAATCATACGGGTCGGTTACCAGATCGGGAAACTGCTCGGCTTGCCGGACGCTGTAATTGGCATCGAACTCGACCTGCAGCTTGTCGCTTTTCGCCGTCTTGGTGGTAATGAGTATCACGCCAAAAGCGGCGCGGGCGCCGTAAATGGCTGCGGAGGCTGCGTCCTGCAGGAGCGATACGCTTTCAATATCGGCGGGATTGATGCGCGAGAGTTCGGCTGCCGAAACGGGCACATTGTCCACCAGAATAAACGCTTCGCCGCCGTTAATGGACGTCGCTCCGCGAATATTGATACCCGGCGCTTCACTGGCCCGACCGCTGCCGACAGCGATGTTCATGCTGGGCGCCAGTCCCTGCAGGGCAAGGTTGGCATTCGTCACGGAACGGTTTTCCAGCGCTTTGCTCGATATGGCGGATACTGCGCCGGAGAGGTTCGCCTTCTTTTGCGTTCCGTATCCGACGACGACCACTTCGTCCAGCATTTGCCGGTCTTCTTCCAGCGTAATGGCCAGCAGGGTGTTGCTGCCGACAGGCGCTTCCTTCTTCACGTAGCCGACAAAGCTAACCTCCAGTACGGCGCCGGGCCGGACGCTAAGGGTGAAGGCGCCGTTCACGTCCGTCGCCGTCCCGTTCA
>JAISEZ010000204.1 GCA_031263835.1 Tannerella sp. | reverse complement strand
TTGCCGGACTCCGTTTTGCCGAACTTCCCGCCGTCGGCCTTCGTAATCAGCGGACAGGTCAATGCAAACGCCTCTCCGCCTGTTTTTCGGCGAATCAGTTCCGTACCGGTCGTGATGTTTCCCCACTGGTCGGAACCGCCCATTTGCAAGCGGCAGCCTTCATGTTCATACAAATACAGGAAATCGTATCCCTGCAGCAACTGGTAGGAAAATTCCGTAAAGGACATTCCCGTTTTGGATTCGGAACTCAGCCGCTTTTTGACGGAATCCTTAGCCATCATGTAATTGACCGTAATCATTTTCCCGATGTCGCGGATGAAATTCAGGAACGTATAGTCTTTCATCCAGTCGTAGTTATTGACCAGTTTGGCTGCGTTGGGCATTTTTGACTCGAAATCGAGAAAGCGCGCCAGTTGTTTTCCGATGCAGTGCTGATTATGCCTCAATGCAGGTTCGTCCAGCAGGTTGCGTTCGGCAGACTTCATGGACGGGTCGCCAATCATACCCGTGGCGCCGCCAATCAGGGCTACCGGCCGGTGACCGGCACGCTGAAAGTGCCTTAGCATCATCACGCTCACCAAATGACCGATATGCAGCGAATCGGCCGTCGGGTCAATTCCGACGTAGGCAGACGTCATTTCCTTTTGCAACTGTTCTTCCGTACCGGGCATCATGTCGTGAATCATGCCCCTCCATTTTAATTCTTCAACAAAATTCATCGTTTGAAAGGATTGTTTATTAGGGCGCAAAGATACGACAAATTATTTTTTTTACAAGATGTACTTTTTTTTCAGGGAAATCCGTACTTTTGCACGGTGTGCGTGCACACCGGCCTGTTTTAAGCGGCTGTGTGTGCACAAACATCCTGTAAAGGCATGAAAATACAGGCGCAAACAACGGGTTTGATAATGATTATACAGGAAAAGGGATAAAAAACAGTTATGCTCGCATGAACAGGAAAACAGCCAAAAAACCGAAGAAAACGGCCTGCCGGATTGCAGATATTGCTGCGATAGCCGGTGTTTCGACCGGGACGGTAGACCGTGTATTGCATAATCGGGGAAAGGTTTCGAAGGAAGCGCAGGAAAGAATACAGCGGGTGATGGCGGAAGTCCACTATCAACCCGGCCTGGCGGCCGGTTCGTCTGCCTCCGGAAAGCCCTGCCGTATCCTCTCGCTCATCCCGGCCTTTCTGCCGGACGAATACTGGTCGAAAGTCAGTGACGGCATCCGCAAAGCCGAACAGGAATATGCCGATTTCCGCATTGAAGTTAAACACCTCCCTTTTGACCAGTACGATAAAAACAGTTTTGACACCGTCATCCGCTCCATAAAGAAAACGGAGGTACAGGGAGTCATTATTGCCACCCTGTTCAGGAAAAGCGTCCTGCGACTGGCGCAATGGCTTGACAGGCAGAAAACGCCATACGTGCTGATGGATGCCTGGCTGGAAGATACGAATTGCATTGCCTATAACGGGACGGATTCCTTTCAGTCGGGGTATGTGGGCGGCCGCTTGCTGCTTGAGCAGATTCGGAAGGATGACGCTGTTATTATCTTCAATGTGATGGAACATACACGTTTCGAATCGACGCAGTGCGCCCAGCGCGAAGAGGGCTTCCGGAGCTACCTGTCCAAAGCCGGATTTCAGGGCGAGATTCATTCCGCGTTCATCATGGCCAAGTCTCCCGGGAAAAATGCGCAGCTGCTGGACAGGCTTATCCGGCCCCGGAACGGATACAGGGGCGGCATCATGTTCAATTCGCGGGTGGGCATGGTCGCCTCCTGGTTTCTCAAGCGAGAAATGTTCGATTTCGTGCTTGTCGGTTATGACGCAATCAAAGCCAATATTCCCTATTTGAAAAACGGCATTGTTTCGCACCTGATTGCACAGCGTCCCGAAGCGCAGGGATACAACAGCATAAAAGCGCTGTTTCATCACCTGGTATTGAAACAGCCGGTCGAACAGATGAATTACATGCCCATCGACATCCTGGTGAAGGAAAACATTGACTATTACAATAACTATATATAAAACTTATTCTATGACGAATTTATTTGATATAAAAGGCCGCGTAATCCTGCTGACCGGCGGGTGCGGGATTCTGGGCGGCTGCATGGCCGGACACCTGGCCGGCGAGGGTGGCCGCGTAGTGATTCTTGACCGGAACGCGGAAGGCGGCAACCGTCTGGCCGCGGAAATCCGGAAAGACGGCGGCGAAGCGCTTTTTCTGGAGACGGACGTGCTCAACAGGGAAACGCTGGTGAAGAACAGGCAGGACATTCTGGCCGCTTACGGACGGATTGACGTGCTGATTAATCTTGCCGGTGGCAACATGGCCGGAGCGACGATTCCGCCGGACAGGACGTTTTTCGACCTCGACCTCGACGCCTTCCGCAAGGTGGTTGACCTGAACCTGTTCGGGACGGTGTTGCCGACAATGGTTTTTGCCGAAGTGATGGTGGCGCAGAAAAAAGGCAGCATCATCAATGTCTCGTCCGAGTCGGCGCTGCGTCCGCTGACGCGCGTCGTGGGCTACGGATGCGCCAAGGCCGCCATCAGCAATTTCACGCAGTACATGGCCGGCGAACTGGCCCTCAAGTTCGGCGAGGGACTGCGCGTGAACGCCATCGCGCCGGGCTTTTTCCTGACGGAACAGAACCGCGCGCTGATGACAAACCCCGACGGCACGCCTTCCGACCGCTGCAAGACGGTCATGGCGCATACGCCTTTCAACCGTCTCGGACGCCCCGACGAACTGCTGGGCACCGTCCAGTGGCTGGCCAGCGACGCATCGGCCTTTGTGACCGGTACGGTGACGCCCATTGACGGCGGTTTCGACGCATTTTCAATTTGAGTAATCCTATAATCACATAAAAGAAAAAGAATATGGAACTGAAGAAAACGTATCAATGGGCGATGGTTGTTCCCACCAGCATGGGTATCCGCCTGGTCCCGACTGCACAGGGACAGCCCGTGCACAAGAGTGACCGGCTGCTGATGCAGGCAACAAGCGCGGAGACTAACGTGGCAAGCGTATCCGCCTATCTGGGGCTGCCCGTGAAGGTGCTGACCACCTTCGTGAAAGGCAGTCCGATTGCCCAATTCATCAAGGACAACCTGAGCAGCCGTCATCTGGCATACGAGGGGAAAGAGGTCGAACAGGGCGGGCCGTGGGGCTACCGCCACCAGATTAATATTGCCGACAGCGGTTTCGGTTCGCGCGGGCCGCGCGTCTGGAACGACCGCAGCGGCGAAGTCGGACGCACCCTGAATGTGAATGACTTTGACCTCGACCGTCTCTTTGGACGGGAAGGCGTGCAGATACTGCATCTTTCCGGTCTGATTGGCGCCCTGTCGCCCGAGACGAGCCGCTTCTGCCTTGAGCTGGCGCGCGCCGCACGGAAATACGGCACAAAGATTGCCTTCGACCTGAACTACCGTGC
>JAISEZ010000319.1 GCA_031263835.1 Tannerella sp. | reverse complement strand
CCTTCTTCCGGTGCAGCCTGGTGCTGGTCGTCTTCCTCGCCATACCGCGCATCGGAGGTCCCGAATCACTGTGGATGAACGGCCTGTACGAAGCGGCGATCATCCTCATTCTGTTTCCGCTCATCGTAGCCGCGGGCGCGGGCGGAACGGTGAAGGGGCGGTTCGCACGGCGGCTCTGCAAGCTGCTGGGCGACATCTCCTACCCCGTCTATCTCGTCAACTATCCGATCTGCTACATACAAGCCGGCTGGGTGTCGGACACGAAGCCAACACTCGCCGAAGCCGGCTGGGTACCCTGGGCCGTCTTCGCCGCCACGCTCCTCATCTCGTACGTCGCCATGCGATGGTACGATATTCCCGTCAGGAAATGGTTAAGGAAGAAAAGCAGATAAGGAATTGTCCGGAAATAACGCAGTACATTTCTTATAAGGAGACGTCACTTGCCTTGCCGGTCGACTTGCGCAGCATAAACAGACTGTGCGCGTCACGGTTTTGTGCATTGACCCAACAGTCCTTCCCGCCGGAAAGCCTTGAATCTTTGAATGATTGAATCTTTGAATAATTGAATCTTTACCATGCCGCGCAACGCATAACTGAAGCCGGTCAGTTTCGATTGTATTTGCGCAGTTCGATGCGGAAGGTAGTGCCTTTGCCGAGTTCCGAGTTCCTGATATGGATTTTCCCGCCGGGATACGATTCCACGATGCGGCGCACCAGCGACAGTCCCAGCCCCCAGCCCCGCGCTTTGGTCGTATAGCCGGGCATGAATACGGTCTTGAATTTCGACTTGGGGATGCCTTTTCCCGTATCCGTCACGTCGACACGGATTTTCCGCCCTTTCTCGCTGACCCGGAACGTGATGCTGCCCTGTCCGTCCATGGCGTCCACCGCGTTTTTCGTCAGGTTCTCTATCACCCACGAAAACAGGGCTTCGTTCATCAATGCCGGCAAGGGTTGTCCGGAAAATTCCGCCGACATCTTCACCTTCGACGAAACGCGCGATTCCATATAGGTATAGGCCGAACGGACGGCTTCGTTGATGTTCAGCGGTATCGCATCCGGATTCGAGCCGATTTTGGAGAAACGTTCGGCGATGACCTCCAGCCGCTTCACGTCCTTCTCCATTTCCGCCAGGTAGGTGGCATCCACTTCTTTTGTTTTCAGGTATTCCACCCACGCAATCAGCGACGAAATCGGCGTACCCAGCTGGTGGGCCGTTTCCTTGGACAGTCCTACCCAGACCTTGTTTTGCTCCGCCTTCTTCGTGCTGGCCAGCGCCAGAAAGGAAATCATGATGAATACGGCGATGACCAGCAGCTGTATATACGGAAAGAGCAGCAGCCGCTTCAGAATCACCGAATCGCCGTAGTAGAGGTACTGATAGGTGTTGTCGCCGAAATCAAGGGTAAAGGGCGGGTTTTTCGTCCTGAATTCCCGGATTTTCTTTTGCAGGAAAAGCTCCGGATTCCTGTCGGGCACCTTGATGTTGTTGTAGCCGACGATGTTTCCCTGGTCGTCGCCCCAAATCACCGGAATCGTCGTATTGCTTTCCACCACTTTCAGGATGAGGGAAATCTGCCCCGTCTGCGTCGAATCGTCGAGGATAAACAGGCGCTGCGCTTCCGTCCAGACGGCCATTTTCTGGTGTTCCTCCTCCGCAAGCTTCCTGATGAGCGAATCCGAAACAACGACCGATACAATGGCTATCAGCATCGCTACAATGATAAAGGCATATTTCAGGTATTGCCTCGAGTCGTACCACCTAATCATCCCCTGCCGTCACTTTTTGTAGAACTTCACCCAGTCGATGTGCATTTCCACGGGCAGGTCGGCCGGTTCGACCCTTCCGACCCACGAACCGCCCAGCTGCATGTCCAGCAGGAGGTAGAACTCGCGGTCGAACGGGAACTGTCCTTCCCTGTCCGTCTCGATGCGGGGATACGTGAACGTATGTGCCCCGTTGATGTAGAAGGAGAGGCTGTCGGCATACAGTTCCACCGCATACACGTTGTAACCGTCCGGGTCAATCGTGCCGGTAGCTCCCTGGGGCGGTTCCCTGATGTTCAGCCTGTAGGTATAGGGGGAATGAACGGTCTGGTAGGCGATGCTTTCGCCGTTCAGCCGTTCCATGATGTCAATCTCGCCGCCGTCCGGCCACGGCGTGTTGTCGAACGGCAGCAGCCAGAACGCCGGCCAGGCGCCCGTGGCCCTGCCCAGCATCGCCCGTATCTCAATCCGGCCATGACCGAATCCTGCCTTGTTCCTGGTGTAGAGACCGCCGGTGAGGAAGCCGGCCGTATCGTCGGGCAAAAACTCGTTGCGCAGACCGCGCAGAATCAGCTGTCCGTCGGCCACCCGGTAACAGGAGTCGAAGTCGGACATGTAATTGTTCCAGTCCGAAGTTCCTCGCGGAATCTTGCTCCAGCGCGACGCATCAAACGATGTGCCGTCGAAATTCTCTTCCCAGACCAGCTGCCACGCTTCCTTCTCCTTCACGACTTCGCAGGCGGCACACACCGCGGCAAAGCACAATACTGTAAAAACACGATGTTTCATTTGCAGATATCTTTTATGAGTAGTTAGTAGTCAGTAGATAGTAGTTAGTAGGGCAGCGGTTTGTCGTCGCTGTTTTCGTTATCAACTGCTGTCTGCTTCTCTACTAACCACTAATCATTAATCACTAACCACTCTACTTCACATTCTTGCGTACGAAAACCAGAAGAATGACCAGGTTGACCAGCATTACACCGCCGCAACAGGCGATGTAAAACGCCAGCCACGGTCGTTCGCGCTGCATCACCAACCAGGCTATCAGACAACCTGCGACCGTCAGCGCCATCAGTATGAAAATCACTCGCTGCAGAATGCGTCTTTTCTTTTCCATCTCTCTTTCCTGTTCATGTGAATCAGTAGTTAGTAGTTAGTAGATAGTAGAATGGATACAGATGTGCGGCTTTCCCGCCGGCTGCCCCCTACTAACTACTAACTACTAATTGCATTATTTATTCAATAACCAGCATATCGTAAATCTCGACGGCGTCCACTTTCAGCTGCGCTTTTCCGTCCGACCAGGTGAAGTCGCACGTTTTTCCCGCCGG
>JAISEZ010000241.1 GCA_031263835.1 Tannerella sp. | reverse complement strand
GGGGTGTTTTTTTAGGTAACGCTATAAAAAAGAAAAGGTTGTCTCACGACAACCACAATCTTCATTGTTAACCTTAAATCTAATACCATGAAAAACACAATGCAAAGATAAGGGGTTTTATGTTATTGAGCATACTATTCCGGGAAAAAAATGCAGGTCCTTACGTTTATTTAACTATTCGGCTGGTTCCCCACATTAATTTTTCGTGCAAAGTTTGATAGAAAGTATGATTTAATCGTTTGATTGCCAAAGTAAAAAAATCCGCCTTGCTTATGATAAGCCGAATGCCCGTTGAAAAGACTTCCGAACGTCCATCCAGCGAAACAAGGAATGATTTTGTCCGGCTTTCCACCTCCAGGGTGATTTTACAGGAGCCGGGAATTACTAACGGGCGTACATTTAAACTGTGGGGCGCAACCGGACTCAATACCATATTATCGCATAACGGCAAAATAATCGGGCCGTTCACGCTCATGGAATAGGCGGTAGAACCTGTCGGCGTGGCGATCAGCAGGCCGTCGGCCCAGTAGGACGTCAGGTACTCGTCATTTAAACAGGTATGAATCGTAATCATGGACGAGGTGTCGCGTTTGAGAATCGCCACTTCGTTGAGCGCAAAGTTGTGACCCTGAAAAGCGCGTTCCTCCGTATGCAGTTTCAGCACCATGCGTTCTTCGACCCGGTACCGGCGGTGAAACAGTTCCTCCAGCGTGTCTTCAATCTGGTCGGCGCCCACATCCGCCAGAAAACCCAGACGGCCGGTGTTGATGCCCAGTATCGGGATATGCTGCCGGTTGATTTGTACCGCCGTCTTTAAAAAAGTTCCGTCCCCTCCCACGCTCAGGGCGATATCCAGGTCGAATACACGGTCAAGGATACCCGCCACCGCCGGCTGATAGCCCAGGGTGTCGGTCAGGAAAACATAAAAATCGCGCTTGATATGGATTGCCGCTCCCAGCTGTTCCAGTTTCCCGAACAGGCGCTGAATCAAAGGCAGTTTGTCCTTTTGATAATCACTGCCGAAAATGCCTACTTTCATCCGTCTTTCCATCTTTTTAACATACAAACCGGCGTCTTGTAGAATCTTTTATGAACAAATCATGTACAGATTGCGTAAATCGTTCTACATTTGCATCCGTAATTTCGTGCAAATGTACGGAAAGAGAAATAATAATGAAACAAAACAGTAAAAACTCATGAAGATTGTATCTGTATTATTGCAAGTGAATCCGGCAGCCGATGCCCCGTTTGACCTGAGCGAACCAACCGTTCCTGCGGTAACTCAAATGGACATTATTGACCTCGCCATCAAAGGCGGGCCGATTATGATTGTGCTTTTAGCCCTGTCCCTGCTGGCCCTGTTTATTTTTATCCAGCGCTGGGGGGTGATCCGGCAGGCGGGCAAGAGCGACGACACGTTTATGAGCCGCATCAAGGATTATATCCATGACGGCAAGGTGGAATCGGCGCTCAATCTCTGTCAGTCCACCGACTCGCCTACCGCGCGCATGATCGGGAAAGGCATCAGCCGGCTGGGACGTCCGGTAAACGATATTCAGTCCACCGTCGAAAATGCGGGCAATCTGGAAGTCTCCAAACTGGAAAAAGGCTTCCCGATCATCGCCACCACGGCAGCCGGCGCCCCGATGATCGGATTCCTCGGAACGGTCACGGGGATGGTACGCGCCTTCTTCGACATGGCCAATGCAGGCACCAACGTGGACGTACAGCTGCTTTCGAGCGGCATCTATGAAGCGCTGGTTACTACGGTCGGCGGACTGATCGTCGGGATTGTCGCCCTGTTTGCGTACAACTATCTGGTCTCAAGGGTCGACAGCGTGGTCAACCAGCTGGAAACGCGTACCATGGACTTTATGGACCTGTTGAACGAACCGATTAATTAAGGTAGCACCATGGCGCTGAAACGTAAAACAAAAGTAAACGAGTCCTTCAGCATGGCCTCCATGACGGACGTCATTTTCCTGCTGCTGATCTTTTTCATGGTGACGTCCACGGTTGTCGTGCCGAGCGCCCTCAAGCTGACCTTGCCGCAGGCACAGAAACAAACGGCCGCCAAACCGATTTCAAGGGTGTCGATCGACGCCGACGGAAACTATTTCGTAGCCTATGGCAATCAAAAGGAAAAACCGGTTTCATTTGATGAAATCACCCCTTTCCTGCAGGAGCGTTACGGCAAGGAACCGGAAATGTTCGTCGCCCTTTATGCCGACGAATCCGTTCCCTACCGCGAGATTGTGAAAGTGCTGGACATTGCGAACAGGAACAAGTTTAAAATGGTGCTTGCCACGCGCCCCTCGAAGTCAGGACGATGAAATTCGACAAAAATGACCAGACAGCGCTTGCGGGAACAATTCTTTTCCATCTGGCGGTTCTTCTGCTCCTGTATTTTACGGCGCTCAGGACGATTGTGCCGGAAGATGACGGGGGCATACTGGTCAATTTCGGAAACCTGGACTTTGCCGCAGGCGTGTTTGAACCGAGGGGCCGGACGGCGCCGGTCACGACGCCCGCGCCCGAAGTGACGCCGCCGGTAGCGCCCAGACCTGTTCCGCCTCCGCGGGAAGAAATGATTACGCAGGACGAAGAGGAAACCGTTTCGCTAACCGACAAAAAGGAAGAAGAACGGAAAAAAAGGGAAGAAGCGGAACGGAAAAAGAAAGAGGAAGCGCGGCTGGCCGAACAGCGACGCAGGGAAGAACAGCAACGGCAGAGTCAGGCCATTCAGAATCAGGTGGCCGGAGCATTTGGTTCCGGCAATGCCGACGGCGACAGTCAGGGCGACGCCCCGACGGGAACAGGCAATCAAGGCAGCCCCTTCGGTAATTCCGATTCGGGTGCAAACAAAGGTATAGGCGGCGTCGGAGAATTCAATCTGAACGGGCGTTCGATCGGCGCAGGCGGCTTGCCCCGTCCGTCGTATTCCGGTCAGGAAGAAGGACGTATTGTCATCAATATTACAGTAGACCCGAAAGGCAATGTCGTTATGGCGGAAATCGGACGAGGCACGAATATCGTTGACGGTACGATGCGTACCAGTGCGCTGAATGCCGCCAGACAGGCAAAATTCAACAGTATAGCAGGAACTAACAATCAAAGCGGAACGATTACGTATCGTTACCGTTATTCATCCAATTAATCACATTATGAAGAAAGCGTATTTATTTTTAGCTACCGGCTTCGAGGAGGCCGAAGCCACCGGGACCATAGACGTCCTGCGGCGGGGAGAAGTGGAACTGATCTCCGTATCCATCACCGGCGAACGGACGGTCACAGGTGCTCACGGGATTCCGGTGGTCGCCGACCGGCTGTTTGAAGATTCGGACTTTTCCGATGCAGACGCGTTGATTTTGCCGGGCGGCGGCCCCGGCAGCCAGATGCTGAACGG
>JAISEZ010000196.1 GCA_031263835.1 Tannerella sp. | reverse complement strand
CCTGTGCGGGATAAAAATTCCGGAAAAACGCGGCGCGTGTATCCTTATTTGACTATTTTTGCAAAGCGCTGCAGGCGTCCCGTTTTCCGCCGGAAGACAGGGAATACGGCTGCAGATTGATTACAACAATATTATATACGCAAATATGCTGGAAAAAGTTTATTATGGGAATTCATTGGAAGACTGGGGCATTTCCCTGCTGATTATCGTCGGGGGACTTGTCCTGAACCAACTTATTCTGCTGGTCAACCGGATGGTTATTCAGCGAATCACGAAAAAGAGTAAAACGCGCTACGACACGATTTTCTTTGATGCGCTGAAGAAGCCGCTCCTGTGCGGGGTGATGCTGGCGGCGATACGGGTGGCGTGCGAGCGGCTGAATCTGGGCGAACAGGCGCAAGACTTCATGACGCGCTCCTGCCAAATCCTGTTGACGCTGAACGTGACATGGTTCATTGCGCGCATCGTCGTTGCGCTGGTCGAAGAATCCTTTTTCCGTGAAGGGGGAGGGCCGCGGAAAAAGGATACGCGCCTCAACCGGCATTTGTTTCCCGTCGTCAAGCGCAGTCTGCTGGTACTCATCTGGCTGATTGGCGTCGTGACCGCCCTCGGCGAGGCCGGCGTCGAAGTCCGTTCGCTCTGGGGGACGCTGGGTATCGGAGGACTTGCGTTTGCGCTGGCTTCGCAGGACACGGTCAAGAACATGCTGGGAGGCATTACGATATTCCTCGACCGGCCGTTTCGCCCGGGCGACGTCATCCGTTTCGACGCGACCGAGGGAACGGTGGAAGACATCGGGCTTCGAAGCACGCGCATCCGGACATACGACCGGCAGCTGGTCGTCATTCCGAACAGCAAGCTGATGGACGTGTCGGTGGTCAACATCACGCTGGAACCGGCGCGCAGGGTCGTCCTCACGCTGGGACTGACCTACGACACGCGCTGCGAACAGATGGAACACGCCCTGACGCTGCTGAAGCGCATCCCCCGGGCGGTTCCCGAAGTGAGTGACCGGGAGCTGGCGGCCACCTTCTCGGACTACGGCGATTCGGCGCTGCTCATTACCTTTATTTATTTCATCCGCAAACCGGCCGATATTCGCGAAACGGTTTCAAGGGTGAACTTCGAGATACTCCGTACCTTCAACGAAGCGGGACTGAACTTCGCCTTCCCGACGCAAACGGTTTACCTGGAAGGCAACAAGGCATAACCGGACGCCTGTTTACGTCATGCAAAAAGAAAAAGAACGAACTGCGGCGCTGTTCATCCTCTGTGCGGCGTCGTTTCTGGTGCCCTTCATGGGGTCGGCCATCAATCTGTCGCTGCCGCAAATCAGCGAAACGTTTTCGATGAAAGCCGTTTCCCTGAGCTGGATAGCTACGGCCTACCTGATTACCACCGCCGTCTTTCAGGTACCTTTCGCCCGCCTGGCCGACCTGTTCGGACGCAAAAGGATATTTATCGCCGGGATAGCGATATTCGGCGTCGCCACCTTCCTGTGCGGACTGACGCATCCGCTGCATCGCCTGTTTCCTTCCGGCATCCTGCTGATTGTCTTCCGGGCCATATCCGGCCTGGGGTGCGCCATGATGTTCGGCACGAGCATGGCCATTCTCACGTCGATTTTTCCGCCCGACAAACGGGGCAGGGCCATCGGCATCAACACGGCCATCGTCTATTTCGCACTGGCTTCCGGGCCGTTTCTGGGCGGCGTGCTGACCCACTGCCTGGGCTGGCAGAGCCTTTTCTACCTGACCGGCCTGGTCGGGTGTCTGGTGGCGGCGGGCGCCTTTGCTTTCCTCAAGGGAGAATGGGTCGAATCGAAAGGGGAAAAGTTTGATTCGACCGGCTCCGTCATCTTTGCCGCGGGACTGTGCTGCCTGATAGTCGGATTTTCCGGATTGCCCGGGACGGCGGGCTGCCTCCTGATTGTCGCTGGACTGGCCGCATCGGTTCTTTTCGTCCTTTACGAACTGCGTGACAGGCAACCCGTCTTCAATGTCCGCATCTTTTCGGGAAACAGGATATTCGGGCTGTCGAGCCTCTCGGCGCTGATCAACTATGCCTGCACGTCGGCCGTCGCCTTCATGATGAGCCTGTACCTGCAGTACATCCGCGGATTCGACGCTCACGGGGCAGGGCTGATTCTCATCGTGCAGGCGGGCGTGCAGTGCGCCGTATCCCTGTATGCGGGCAGGTGGTCGGACAGGTTCAATCCGTCGCTGATCGCCACGGCGGGCATGGGGATTATCCTTGCCGGCCTGATCGGATTCATCTTTCTTTCGCCCGACACTTCCCTTGCCGTGATTATCGGCTTGCTGGCTTTGCTGGGACTGGGTTTCGGCATGTTCTCCTCGCCCAACGCCAATGTCATCATGAGTTCGGTCGACCGGAAATACTACGGCCAGGCATCCGCAACCATCGGCACCGTGCGGCTGACGGGACAGGCGTTCAGTATGGGCATCGCCATGATGGCAATCTCCCTGCATCTCGGCAACCGGCTGATTGTGCCGGAACTCTACCCGCTTTTCATGCGCAGCTTCCGCCTGACGTTCGAGATATGCGCCGCCCTGTGTCTGATCGGAACGTATGCATCGACCTTCCGAACCCAACGGAAAAAATCCATCCGGCAGTGAGATGATATGAAATGCACTCCGCACGAAGTATAATAGCGCCTAAAAAAAAGAATGAACCGAAAAATCGCGTATCTTCGCGACCGAAAACCGTTAAAGGTATAAAGGGTTTATATGATATGAAAGAATATTGTTTTCAAATTGAGATGAAGGTTCGCGACTACGAATGTGATTTGCAGGGCGTGGTGAATAACTCCAACTATCAGCGTTATATGGAGCACACGCGCCATGAATATCTGGAAACGCTGGGAGAGAATTTCGGAGCCATGCATGAGAAGGGGATAGATGCGTTTATATCGCGCGTGGATATCCGCTTCAAACATTCGTTGCGGAGCGGCGACCGTTTCCGTTCGTGCCTCAACCTGTGGAAGGAGGGGCCGAAACTGGTGTTCAATCAGGATATTTACCGCCTTCCGGACGGGGTGCTGGCCGCTTCCGGACGGGTGGAATCGGTAGTTGTCGAAAACGGCAAACTGACGCGGGGCGAATACTTCGACCGGCTGATAGCAAACAAGTAACCTTATGGCCGGCGATAAACATTTATACCTGATCGCGCTCAGCCTGCTCAAAGGCATTGGCTGCATCCTGGCCCGACACCTGTTGCAGTATTTCGGAGATGCGGAGATCATTTTTTCGGAAAAGAAGCGTTTGCTGGAAAAAGTCCCCGGCATCGGCGAACGTACGGTTGCCAAGATGATGGAAGCGCGTACGGAAGCTTTGCATCGCGCCGAACGGGAAATGGCGTTTATCGAGAAAAAGGGAATCCGTCTCTATTCCATTACGGAAGACGATTATCCCCTGCGTCTGCGCGACTGTCCGGATGCGCCTGTTGTCTTCTATTTCAAGGGGAATGCAGACCTGAACGCGCAGCACATCATCAGCGTCGTCGGCACCCGCGAGGCAACGGATTACGGGCGCGGACTGACGGCAACGCTTCTGAAAGACCTGGCGGAGATGTTTCCCGGTTTACTGGTTGTCAGCGGGCTGGCATACGGAATTGATGTCTGTGCTCACCGGAATGCGCTGAAGAACGGATTGCCAACGGTCGGCGTACTGGCGCACGGCCTGGATCGGATTTATCCGGCCGTTCACCGCAGCGTGGCCGTCGAGATGTCGACCGGCGGCGGCGTGTTGAGTGATTTTCCCGGCGAGACGGTTCCGGTGCGGGAAAATTTCCTGCAGCGGAACCGCCTGATCGCCGGACTGGCCGACGCCACGGTGGTGGTGGAATCGGCCGAAAAGGGCGGCGCGCTCGTGACGGCCGACATCGCATTTTCGTATGGACGGGAGGTCTATGCATTCCCCGGACGTACCGTGGACAAACGTTCCGGCGGATGTAACCGGCTGATACAGGTAAATAAAGCCGGACTGATCACTTCTGCGCATGACCTGGCGACGGCGATCGGCTGGGATACGGGGAAGGCGTCCGTCCCAAAGGAACCCGGATTGCCTTTTCAGCATGAAATGCCGGATCATCCGCTCCTGAAACTCCTTGCCGCAAAGGGAGAAATGCAAATCAACGAACTGGCAGCCGTAAGCGGTACGCCTGTCTATCAGCTTTCCTCGACGCTTTTCGAACTGGAACTGGCCGGACATGTGAAAGTGCTGCCCGGCAA
>JAISEZ010000179.1 GCA_031263835.1 Tannerella sp. | reverse complement strand
CGCTTGTCGGCGTCGATGTATGCCAGGTCAAACGTTTCGCCCAGCGCGGGCAGGATGTCTGCCACGTCGCCCCAGTGTACGCGGATTTTTTCCCTGTCGGGCGACTGCTCCAGGTAGGGACGGATGAACGGCTCCATTTCGTCGTTCACTTCCACGGTGTGAATCAGCGCGCCGTCCGGCAGTCCCTCGGCCATGCAAAGGGTGGCGTATGCCGTGTAGGTGCCGATTTCCAGTACGCGCCGGGGGCGAATCATCCGGCAGAACATCTTCAGCAGACGCCCCTGCAAATGACCGGCAATCATGCGCGGACGCAGCAGTTTCACGTGTGCGTCGCGATTCAGCGCGGCAAGCAGTTCCCCTTCTCCGTCGATGTGGTTCAGGATGTATGCCTCGGCGGCTTCCGGCGTCATCATCACGGGCATTTCAGTCGTTGAACGCGGGCAGCTGATATTCTTTTCCGGCGTTGAACACGTTCCCGACTTCGTTGATTTCGAGAAACGACGTGCCCCCGCCGGCGCCCAGACTCCCGCTCAGGTGAGCCACCCTGTCCCGCAGGGTAATCCGTCCGCTGTCAATCAGCCGGTGCAGGGCGTCGTAGTAGTACTCCCGGCGATTCTCGTTCCAGGGCTGATAGACCGCCCAGACGCCATACGAAAGCGA
Organism: Tannerella sp.; assembly: GCA_031263835.1. GTDB lineage: Bacteria > Bacteroidota > Bacteroidia > Bacteroidales > Tannerellaceae > Tannerella. Next base: position 3,137 of record JAISEZ010000179.1, on the reverse strand, counting down.
CAGCAGGCGCATGACCTGCTCGCTGTAACAGATGGCAAAGACCGTGGCCGTTCCGCGGAATGCCGACAGGTAACGGGCGGTGCGGCCGGAGAAACAGTCGGTGACGATGGCGCGGACGTTCAGTTTCCGGGAGGACTTGACGGCCTGTTTCGCCAGAAAGGACGTCACGTCCAGGTCGTCGTCCTGAATCGGGACGCGGATGTCGTTTGCGCTCAGCTTGGTGCGTTCGGCCTCGCGGATGATTTTCGTCATGGTGTGTACGGATTCGACGGGATATTTGCCGTAGGCCGTCTCGCCGCTCAGCATCAGGGCGTCCGTGCGGTAATAGATGGCGTTGGCGACGTCGGTCACTTCCGCCCGGGTCGGACGCGGATTCGTAATCATCGAATGGAGCATCTGTGTGGCAACAATCACGGGCTTCTTGGCTTCCACGCACTTGCGGATGAGGAGGCGCTGAATGCCCGGCACCCGCTCGGCCGGCACTTCGATGCCCAGGTCGCCGCGGGCTACCATCACGCCGTAGGCCGCTTCGAGTATCCCGTCGATGCGGTCTACGCCTTCCTGGTTCTCGATTTTGGCGATAATCTTTATCGGACTGTGATGCTCGTCCAGCAGGCGCTGCACGTCCAGCACATCCTGCCGGTTGCGCACAAAGGAATGGGCGATGAAATCCAGGTCGTTCGCAATCGCCCACAGGATATTTTCGCGGTCCTTCTCCGTGAGCGAGGGCAGGTTGATTCGCACGCCGGGGATGTTCATGCTTTTGCGGCTGCCCAGCACGGCGTCGTTCAGGATTTCACAGACCAGGTATCCGGGCTGTTTTTCCATGACTTTCAGTTCCAGGTCGCCGTCGTCAATCAGGATGTCGTTGCCGGGCTTCAGGTCGTCCGCAATGGTTTTGTAGGAGACGCAGATGCAGTCGTGCGTTGTCTTTTCTTCCGGATTTCCCGCCATCTTCACCCGTTCGCCGGTCCTGAAGGCGACGGGCGCATCGACCGCCGTCGTACGTATTTCCGGCCCCTTGGTGTCAATCAGGATGCCAATCCGTCCGGATACCGCACGGGTATTGTTTACCACCCGGCTTAACCCCTCCCGCGACATGTGGGCCGTGTTCAGCCGCACCACGTTCATCCCCGCCCCGTAAAGCGAACGGATAAATTCAACGTCGCACCGCTGGTCGGAGATGGTGGCAATGATTTTCGTATGTTTCAGCATAAGTTATGAATCAAAATATAGATGTGCTGTGTAACAGCCGGTCAGCCGGCAATCAGCGCTTCCAGCGCCAGACGGTAGGAATCCATGCCGAAACCGGCAATCACGCCCCTGCAGGCGGCTGACAGAAAGGAATGATGCCGGAAGGGTTCCCGCGCATGCACGTTCGAGATGTGTACTTCTACCACCGGCGCCGTCACCGCCCTGATGGCGTCGTGCAGCGCGATGGAGGTGTGCGTATAGGCGCCGGCGTTCAGGATGATGCCGTCGAACGAAAACCCCGTCTCATGAATTTTGTCAATCAGGTCGCCCTCCCTGTTGCTCTGGTAACAGGCTATCCCGCACTGCGGATAGGCGGCTTTCAGGGTCTCCAGCCAGGCCTCGAACGTCGTATTTCCATAGACGGAAGGCTCTCTGGTTCCCAGGAGATTCAGGTTTGGCCCGTTGATTATTTGAATTTTCTTCATTGCAGCTGTATATTTATTATTACTTTTGCCCCCGTTCGGGACTGGGAAATATCCCCCGATTCCCGCACAAAAGTAGTGATTTTTTTGTAGAATCTGTATTCGAATGGAGAAAACGGGCAATGAGTTTATGAGTAAGTACGAGATATATCTTCGCCTGGAAAAAGGGCTGTCGATTAATACCGTAGAGGCTTATCGCGATGATTTGAAGAAACTGTTCCGCTTCATAAGCGACGAGGAAACGGATATTCGCCGGATTGGCTATGCCGATTTGCAGCAGTTTGTCGCGCAGTTGCACGACGCCGGCATTTCCGCCCGCTCACAGGCGCGCATCCTATCGGGCGTCAAATCGTTTTTCCGGTTTCTGACGCGGGAGAAGTACGTGGAGCGTGACCCGACGGAACTGCTGGAAGCGCCCAAAATCGGGATGAAACTGCCGGAAATACTGACGCTGGACGAAATCAACCGGATACTGGATTCCATCGACCTCTCCACCGAAACCGGACAGCGCAACCGGGCGATGCTGGAGGTGCTGTACAGTTGCGGGCTGCGTGTTTCCGAACTGATTACCCTCGCCTATTCGGACGTTTATTTCGAGGAGGAATTTATCCGAATCACCGGCAAGGGAAACAAGCAGCGGCTGGTACCGATTTCGCAAACGGCGCTCCGGGAAATCAGGAATTATCTGGTCGACCGCAGTCATATTTCCGTGCAGAAGGGGTTTGAAGACCGGCTTTTTCTCAACCGGCGGGGCCGGGGACTGACGCGCGTCATGATGTTCCACATCATCAAAGCGCAGGCCGAACTGGCGGGGATTCGCAAATGCATCAGTCCGCACACGTTCCGCCATTCCTTTGCCACTCACCTGCTCGAAGGCGGCGCCAACCTGCGCGCTATCCAGATGATGCTCGGACATGAAAAAATCACGACTACGGAACTGTACACGCATATCGACCGCGAAACCCTGCGGAAGGAAATTATCCTGCATCACCCGAGGAACAGAAGGGACAGTTCAAACGGTAGCGTCGGGAAAACAAAGTGTAGTGATGAGTGAGTAAACCGATACCTGACGCTCACACTCATCACTCATCACTAACCACTCATCACTATTTTTCACGCCTGTATTTCGTTGTGTCTCAAAAAAGATTTAATCCCTTTCCATAAAAAATTTGCAGGTTCTGAAAATCCTTGTATCTTTGCGGCGTTTTTCACGCGCGACAATACCGACCGGGAATACTGGAAAGATGGGTGAGTGGCTTAAACCAACAGTTTGCTAAACTGTCGTACGGGTAACTGTACCGGGGGTTCGAATCCCCCTCCTTCCGCCAGAGGTAAGCCGCAAGGCGACACCCGAAAAGATTTTAAGCCTGTAAGCATTTTTACAGGCTTAATTTGGTTTAATATGAACCCGTTACCAAACCATTACCTGTGCTGAAAGATAAGAGCGTAAACTGTTTGTTT
>JAISEZ010000171.1 GCA_031263835.1 Tannerella sp. | reverse complement strand
AATACAGGGACGACGCGGCTTTTCAGACACACGCTTCATCCGCACACTTCGCCGCCTTTGCCGAAGGCATCAAGGATCTGACGGCCGGCGAGTTGATCGTGGATGAATTTTAACCGGCTCAAAGATTCAACCATTCAAAGATTCAAGGGCGAGCGGCGGAGATAACGGTTGGGGCAATGCACAAAACCATGCCGCGTGAAATTTCCGGGCTGTTTTGCTTCGTGCCTTGCAATTCCTCGCAGGAACGGGGCGACGGGTCACTGTCGTTATTGATTGCATAATCTTATTGTTTTATTTCAAATCCGATTTCTTTTAGCCGGTTCAGGACATTATCCCTCGCCCTTGAATCTTTGAATGGCCGAATCTTTACTGCTCCTTTTCCCTCTGTTCTTCCGGCCGGACAATCATCAGCCCGGTATGTGTCCGGATGTCTGCCACGTACTGCGTCAGGGAACGCGGTTCCACAATCACTTTTTTTGCCGATGACGAAGCATGTATAAAACGCACCACGTTCCCTTTCCGGTAAATGAAACCGAGGTGCGAGATGTCCAGTCCTTCGATTCGGGTCACAAAACAGACGATGTCGCCGTTCTTCATCCTGTCTCCGCAGGCGGCGACGGACGCTTCGGAAATCAGGGCATATCCCCTGCGGGCCGATATTTCCTTTTCCTTCTCGCGGATGACCTCTACCTGCCGGGGATGAGACTTCAACTGCCGGTAACTCTCCGGATGCGTCGACATGAAGGAAACGGTTATGCGATGCGGTTTGCCGCCGATTTGCCGGGTCACGTCCCGGATCAGCCCTTTCCGTTCATTTTCGCAGATCCAGTCGGAGAAATAGTGCAGCCGGTCGGTGTAATCGCGAATCACGCCGTCGCGATAGCGTATCTGCCGGAGGTGGCGGCAAAAGGTTTCAAAGGACGGCGTCGCGGATTTCACCGTATGCGCCAGCGCCATGCACGTTTCCACCAGCGTGGTGCAGTCCATTTCGCGCAGATTGACGACTAACCGTTCCGGCTCCTTCTCCAGCGTGGAGGCCACGTAGGGCGTCCCCAGAAAAAACTGCGCCGTTTCGATGATCAGTTCCCCCTGCGGAAGCGTCCGTTTCGTTTGCATCGCCTGCACGTAGCGGTCAAACACGGCACGGTCTTCCGCCGTGTAATGCACGGAATCCGGGACCTGTCCCGTACTGCCGTCCACCCGGCACAGCCACCACAGCAGCATAAATAACAAGCTTCCTTTTCGCACGGCTCAATCCTTTTTTTCCAGCAGTTCCTGCAGCTTGAACATTTCGTCCCGGTATTGCGCCGCTTCCAGAAAGTCCAGCCTTTTTGCGGCGTCCTGCATCTGCCGTTTTGTCTGCTCGATGACTTTCTCCAGCTGTGTCCGGTTCATGTACTGAATCACCGGATCGGCCACCTGCACCGGCTCGGGCGCCACGTATGCATATTCGTGTCCGGTTGCTTTCGACCCCGTCCCGCCCAGCAGCGAGACCGTGTTCCTGACAATCTGCTTCGGCGTGATGCCGTGCTTTTCGTTATACGCCAGCTGCTTTTCCCGGCGGCGGTTAGTCTCGTCGATCGTGAGTTGCATGCTCTCCGTGATTTTGTCCGCATAGAAAATCACTTTCCCGTTCACGTTACGGGCCGCCCGTCCGGAGGTCTGCGTGAGCGAACGGTGCGACCGGAGAAATCCTTCCTTGTCGGCGTCCAGAATCGCCACCAGCGACACTTCCGGCAAATCCAGCCCCTCGCGCAGCAGGTTGACCCCTATCAGCACATCGAACAGCCCTTTCCGCAGGTCGTCTATAATCCGGACACGTTCCAGCGTCTCCACATCGCTGTGGATGTAATTGCACCGGATGCCCATCCGTTCCAGATAGGTCGTCAGTTCCTCCGCCATGCGCTTGGTCAGCGTCGTCACCAGCACGCGCTCCTCCTCCTGCGTCCGCTGCCTGACCTCCTCCATCAAATCGTCAATCTGATTCATGCTCGGACGCACTTCGATGGGCGGATCCAGCAGCCCCGTCGGACGAATCACCTGATCGACGATGACGCCTTCGCTTTTCGCCAGTTCATACTCGGCCGGCGTGGCGCTCACATAGACGGTTTTCTGCGCCAGCAATTCGAACTCGTCGAACGTCAGCGGACGGTTGTCCCTCGCGGCCGGCAGCCGGAATCCGTATTCGATCAGCGTCACCTTGCGGGAGTGATCGCCTCCGTACATTGCCCGGATTTGCGGCACGGTCGCATGGCTTTCGTCTATCACCAGCAGAAAATCTTCCGGAAAATAATCCAGCAGGCAGAACGGCCGTTCCCCGGCCTGCCGCCCGTCAAAGTAGCGGGAATAATTCTCAATGCCCGAACAGTGCCCCAGTTCCTGAATCATTTCCATATCAAACGTCACCCGTTCTTCCAGCCGTTTGGCTTCAAGTTTTTTGCCGGCGCTCCGGAGATATTCGACCTGATTGCCCAAATCAAGCCGGATTTCCTGAAGGGCCGTATGGATGCGATCCTGCGAGGTGACAAAAAGATTGGTCGGATAAATGTTCAATTCCGCCTGCTCGTCGTATTCCTGTCCGCTCACGGGATTGAACGAGGTAATCCGTTCGATTTCATCGCCCCAGAATTCAATGCGGTAAGCGATGCCGTCGTAGCCTTCAATGGAGGGGAAAATATCGACCGTGTCGCCATTGACCCGGAAACTGCCGCTGCGGAAATCGACCTTGTTGTTCACGTACAGGGCATCGACAAACCGGCGGAGCATCGTGTCGCGGGGAATTTTCTGCCCCTTGCGGAGAAGCACCACCTTCTCCGCAAACGCGCGGGGGTCGGCCATGCCATAGAGGCAGGAAACGGACGAAACGACAATCACGTCGCGCCGCCCGGAAAGCAGCGAAGCGGTCGCCCGCAAACGCAGCTTGTCGATTTCGGCATTGATGGAGAGGTCTTTTTCGATGTACGTATCCGTCACCGGCAGGTAAGCTTCCGGCTGATAGTAATCGTAGTAGGAGACAAAATATTCCACCGCGTTGTGCGGGAAAAAGCCTTTAAACTCGCTGTACAGCTGGGCGGCCAGCGTCTTGTTATGGCTCAGGATGAGCGTCGGTTTCCGTACCTTTTCAATCACGTTGGCAATGGTAAACGTCTTCCCCGAACCGGTCACGCCCAGCAGGGTCTGGAACGGTACGCCGTTCAGGATGCCCTCCGTCAGCGTCTGGATGGCTTCCGGCTGGTCTCCCGTGGGTTGAAAGGGCGAAACGACCTGAAAGTTCATGGATACGGGTCTTTCCTCAGAGGTATGACAATCCATAAAATCAGGTAAGCCGCCAGGGCGGTAAAGAAGGTGAGTACGCATAACAGGATGTATCCGATACGCACCAGCGTGGGGTCTAACACGAAATATTCCGCGATTCCGGCGCATACGCCGGCAATCATCTTGTCTCCGCTTGAACGGTATAATCTTTTTATCTCAGCCATGTCTGCCTGTTTTTGGTTACAGGACAAAAGTAAGCAATATTCCGCGGACAGCAAAAAAGTGATGAGTGTTGGATGCAATTCAAAATGTCGCACCACACTCCGGAGGAGTTACCCGCCTGCCGGGATGCTCAGTGAGGGTAACACCTGACGGCGTTCGGAGAGAGGCGCACCGTCCCCCCCCCGGATAAATCCGGGGGTTATTCACAGGCTACGCCTACGGCGTAACGCGATGCGATATTTTGAAATGCACTCTTGAATCCTTGAATCTTTAAATTTTTGAATTACCTTTGCGTGCAGAAAAAATTATCATCGGTATGATTTTAGCAGAAATTACCTGGACAGTCGACCCCGCCATTCTCACAATCGGGTCAAGGGAAATACGCTGGTATGCGCTGGCGTTCATCATCGGTTTTGCCATCGGGTATAAAATC
>JAISEZ010000115.1 GCA_031263835.1 Tannerella sp. | reverse complement strand
AGACTCATGCATAAAATCACAATTGCTTTCATTTCTGTTTCTGTTTAATATAGTAGTTAGTAGTCAGTAGTTAGTAGTTAGTAGGGTTTCATACACTCCATTGCTGTACCGCTAACCTGTCTACTATCATTCTACTATACTGTGCACGGGATAGTTTTGTGCATGACCATAAAAAATAAATTATCAACACGGAGACACGGAGCACACGGAGAAAGGCACGGCGGAACGCCGTATTTTCTCCGTGTCTCCCGTGCAGGGAAAGCGTTTGTCCGGAGGCCACAGAGGAGGAACTTCGTTCCGCAGAACAGCGAATCTCTGTGTCCTCCGTGCCTCCGTGTTGATATTTTATATTCCATATCCATGCACAAAACCATGCCGCGTGCAGTATATATATTTTTCATCTCTAAAATAGAAACAGTTTAAACCGTAATACAGTGGCTGAATATACAGTGAGTCCTGATTTTTATCGCACGCGCTTGGTGAACCCGTGTTTTTCATGTAATTTTGCCACCGGAATAACATGCATGTTTTATGGATCATTTACCCGATTTCATTGGTGACCTGGCGCTGATCCTGATCACGGCCGGCATTGCTACCATCCTGTTCAAGTTTCTGAAACAGCCGGTGGTGCTGGGTTATATTGTGGCGGGGTTTGTTGCCGGTTCGGCGGTGCCGTGGCTGCCGACAATCGCCGACCTGGAGAATGTGAAAATATGGGCGGAGATAGGCGTGATTTTCCTGCTTTTTGCGCTGGGACTGGAATTCAGTTTCAAGAAACTGATTGCCGTCGGGGGTACGGCTACGCTGGCGACGATGATTAACATGGGAGCGATGATATTCGTCGGCTACATGGTGGGACGGATGCTCGGATGGCCGGCCATGGACAGCGTCTTTCTGGGCGGCATGTTGTCGATGTCCTCGACGACGATTATCATCAAGGCTTTTAACGACATGTCCCTGCAGCGGCAGAAGTTTGCCGGCATCGTTTTCGGGATGCTGATTGTGGAAGACCTTGCGGCCATTGTCATGATGGTGCTGCTCTCGACCGTGGCCGTGAGCAACCGCATCGAGGGAGTCGAACTGCTGGGGAGTTTCGCGCGGCTGCTGTTTTTTGTCCTGATATGGTTTACCGTGGGGATATACGTGATTCCGACGCTGCTCAAAAAACTGAAAGCGTACCTGAACGACGAGACGCTGATTATTGTCGCCACCGGCCTGTGCCTGGGGATGGTGCTCTTTGCCTCGAAAGTCGGATTTTCGGCGGCGCTGGGCGCGTTTATCATGGGTTCCATCCTGGCGGAGACGATTCGCGCCAAGCAGATTGAACACCTGATTGAACCGCTGAAAAACCTTTTCGGCGCGGTGTTCTTCGTATCGGTAGGGATGATGATTGAACCGGCGGTCATCGGGCAGCATATCGGACTGATTCTGATGCTGACGGGGGTGGTACTGGCCGGGCGGGTCGTTTTCGCCACGCTGGGCGTGCTGGCCTCGGGCGAGGGGCTGAAGGTGGCGCTGCAGTCGGGTTTCAGCCTGGCGCAAATCGGCGAGTTCTCGTTCATCATCGCCACACTGGGGATGAATCTGGGGGTCATCAGTTCATCCCTGTATCCGGTTATCGTGGCCGTATCCATCGTCACGACCTTTACGACGCCCTACTTTATCCGCATGGCGCTGCCCGTCAACCGCTTCATCGAAAAACGCATTCCCTCCGCCTGGCGGAAAATCATCGACGGATACGCTCCGTCCGGCCTCACGACGGTGAACCGGCAGAATGTCTGGAAACGCCTGCTCAAAAGCGTGCTGCTGCTCACCACCGTCTATACCGGCATCACGCTGGCCATCATACTCGCCGGCCGGCACCTGCTGATTCCGTTCATCACGCAAAGCATCCCCGGCCTGTGGGGAAGCCTGCTCTCGGCCACGCTGCTCCTCCTGCTGATGGGGCCTTTCCTGCGCGCCATCCTGGTGAAGAAAAACCGGTCGGACGAATTTAAATCGCTCTGGAACGACAGCCATTTCAACCGCGGCGCGCTGGTCTCGCTGCTCATCCTGAAGGGCGGCGTCTGCTGCGCCCTGATTCTGATGGTGCTGGTGCCGCTGTTCCCGCAGTACACCCCGTGGACGGTACTTGCTTCGATGGCCTTCATGAGCATCGTCGTCTTTTTCCAGGGATTCAAGCGGCAGTCGCGGCGCATCGAAGCCCGCTTCCTGGAAAACCTGACCCATAAGGAACGGCTGGCCGAGGAGCAGGCCGCCATCCATCCGCAGGTAGCCCACACGCTGCTCTCGAAGAAAATCCACCTGGAGGAAATCGAAGTCTCGCCACTGTCGCCGCGCATCGGGAAGACGCTCCGCGAACTGGATTTCAGGGGCAGGCTGAAACTGCACATCGTGACCATCGTCCGGGGAAACCGGAAAATCAACATCCCGGATGCCGGCGAACACCTGTATCCGTATGACCGGCTGATTGTGGCCGGCTCCGACGAAAACATCCAGAAGTTTGTCGGAGCGCTTGAGGCGCACAACCGGGGAAGCGTTGCCGACGACGACGAAGCGCAGCCGCACATTGTCCTTTCGCAGTACGTGGTCGAGGCACATTCGCCCCTGGCCGGCAAAAGCCTGGGCGAAACGAATCTCCAGCAGAAAACCGAATGCATGATTATCAGCATCGACCGTGCGGGCACGGCGCGGGCCAACATCCCGGCGTCGTTCGTCTTCCGCGAGGGCGACACCCTGCTGCTGGCCGGCGAAAAAACAAAACTGGATGCCTTTGAGGCAACACTGTCGTCCTTCCGGTCCGTTTAAAAAAAACCGGTAACTAAATAGGAAACACTGAAAATGGCAAAAAAGAAAGTAAGTCCACTTGCACACCAGAAGCTGCAGGCCGCACACCGCAAGAAAGCATACATGCAGAAATTACGCTACTTTTGCACGCTCATTGGCGGCGAGTCGCTCTATGACGAGCTTCCCGGGAAGATTCTCGAAATGATTTACTGCGTCCGGGGCGGACCGTTCAAAATCCGGGTGAAGGAGGGAGAAAAAATCACCCGGCGGTTCGTCAGGATAATGTACACCTACCTCGACGAGGCAATGAAAGAATATACGCTGGATTTATATCCCGACGGCGACACGAAAGTCACCCTCTCCGACTATTATCAGTACATCTATCCGATGGAAATCATGAGCATGGTGGTAGGCCTGTCGTTCAACGGCAGGGACAAACTCGCCGTCCTCCGCGAACATGCGGACAGACGGTATGCAGACTATCTCTATCAGACGGCCACCATCATCACGGCTGTCTGCGCCACCCTGTGCGACCTGAACAAGCGCAGCCTCTACACCTTTGTTTACGAAAAAATCGTCAACACCGACCGTTTGCCCAAAAATATGGAGAAGCTGAAATATCAGCTGCTGACAATCGGCACCCATCCGTTAGACGTGCGCTACGTCAAGCTGGACGGCGACTGGCGTCCGGTGTGCCAGGCGGGAGAGATAGCGCATGACATGGGCGAATGTTACTTCCTGCCGACGGATGTACTGCTGCAGCGGCTGGAAATCCCCGGCGCCGGCCCCGACGAGACCGCGCCCGTTTACATCCAGCAGCACGCCATCAACCGGATTATCCAGCGCGCCTACTGCGCCTACCCCAGCATCGCACTGCTGGTCGTATCCCGCTCCTTTCTGAGGAAACGCAGAATCATTCCCACCGGAAAGAATCAGTACCTGATAGAATGTTTTTACGAAGACATCAAGATAGGCTACTTTGTAGCCACCTACGTCGACGGCATACTGGTGATTCGCACCTTCCTGCTGCTCACGCAAAGCGGCACGCCCGAAAGCCGCAGGCTCGAAGAACTCACCGGTCTGCAGAAGAAGGACATCGCATACCTCGCCATGGATGATTTGCGTACCCTGGCCAATTCGGATATTATCGACGACGGGGAAGTCCGGGACATCTTCATAAAAGCGGGCTGCGAATCCATCCTCGAGTTATGCCGCAGAGTGAAGGAAGGCCGCGAATCTGCCCTGTCGCTGAGCGGAACAAGCCGGGAACTTTCCAAACTGATACTTGAATATATCCAGCTGGGCGCCAAAGACGAGGAATATTTCGTGAACGACGAAAACTGAAAAGAGGGGTTAGGCAGGGATAACACTTTTTCGTCAATTCCATCCTGTGCCTCCGCCCGCTCATCAGCGGATTTCCTTTTTTTTGTGTACCTTTGTCCGCGATTCCAAAGCGGATCACGGAAGTAAATATAATGTGAAACAGAACAGATAAATGCTTACGGATTATTATACAGTCAACAGTCAGCGGATGGAAGGCGACACGACCGTTTTTGAGGTGTCGCTCAACCCCGCTTCGGCGGTGTACCGGGGACATTTCCCCGATATGCCGGTAGCGCCGGGCGTATGCAATATCCAGATGATTAAGGAGTGTGTGGAACGGCTGACGGGACGTACACTGCGGATGAACTATCTTGACCGGTGCCGGCTGACGACCCTCCTGACGCCACAACAGCATCCCGACCTGCAGGTGCACATTCAGCTGCTCGAAAACAGTGACACGCTGGTCAGGGCACAAACCGCTATCGGACGGGGTGAAGCGACGTATTTCACCCTCAGGTTCGATGCCGAAGTCCAACCTCATAACCGGAAAGAATGATTACGCTGTATCGTTTTTTTGAAAGACACAAGCTCCTTTTCTACGGCTTGCTGGCGCTCAGCAGCCTGCTGTTTGTTTATCTGGGGAGCAGGGTGACATACGAAGAAGACATTACCAAACTGCTGCCTTCCGCGCAGACGGGCAGCTCCGAAAAATTGGTTTTCGAGAACCTGAAGGTGAAGGACAAAATCTTCCTGCTTTTCGTTCCCCGTGCGAACACGGTGGATGCCGGTCTGCTGACCGAACGCTGCGACGCCTTTATGGAGGGGCTGCTGCAGAAGGATTCCGCCACGCATTACATCCACGATGTGCTGTACCGGATCGACGACGAACTGATTCAAACGGGCATGACCTTCCTGTTCGACCATGTGCCGACCTTTGTGGACACGACGCTGTATCCCCGCATGGAGGCGCTGCTGACAAGGGAGGCCATCGAGCGGCAGATGGAGGCCAATTATAATCTGATGATTTCGCCTTCGGGGATGGCGTTTCGCGAGATGATTCGCCGGGATCCCGTCGGGCTGCGCGCCCTGTTCACGGACGGCGGCGCGGCGCTGTCTCAGGGGTTTGGCGGCAATTACCGGCTGGTGTACCGTCATTTCTTCTCGCCCGACTCAAGCATGGCCGTCGCCTTCCTGTCGCCGGACTTCAATGCGTTTGATTCCAAGTCCGGCACCTGGCTGGTGAAGCTGATTGAGGAGGAAATCGACACTTTTCATGCGGAGAATCCGGACGTGGAAGTGATGTTTCACGGCGTGCCGGTGCAAAGCGTCTTCAATTCGCGCCAGATTAAGAAAGACCTGGCGTTGACGCTGGGCGTCTCACTGCTTGTGTCGTGCCTCATTATCGGACTTTGTTTCCGCAACCGCTGGACGCTGCTGATTCTGCTAAGCCCCGTGCTGTACGGGACGTTTTTTGCGCTGAGCGGCGTTTACCTGATTAAGGGCGGCATGTCGCTGCTGGCCGTCGGCATCGGCGCCATCGTGCTGGGCGTGGCGCTGAGTTACTGCCTGCACTTCCTGACGCATTACAAATACGTGGGCGACCCGGTGCGGGTTCTCCGGGAACAGACCGTCCCGATCATCCTGTGCTGCCTGACGACCATCGGCGCCTTTATGGGATTGCTGTTCACCCGTTCGGAACTGCTGCGCGACTTCGGACTGTTTGCTTCCCTGGCGCTGGCGGGCACGACGCTGTTTTGCCTGCTCTTCCTGCCGCATTTCTTCAAACCCCGGCGCCGCCGGCATCTGGACAGGGCCTTTGCGCTGGTGGACAGAATCAATGCCTTTCCGTTCGACCGGCAGGGGGGACTGATTGCCCTGCTGGTAATCTTCTGCGGCGTTTGCTTCTATACATCGCGACAGGTCACGTTCGACACCAACCTGAGAAATATCGGATACCACGAACCGGATGTGGTGCGTTCCATGCAGCTGCTGGCCGCGAAAACCACGCCGGGCAATGCGTCGCTTTACTATGCCGTGGCCTCTTCCAATCTCGACTCCGCCCTGACGGCTCACAGGCAGATAGCGGCAACACTCGACAGCCTGCAGGCCGAAGGCGTCCTGACCGGTTATTCGAAGATGGCTTCGCTGCTGCTTCCGGAAAACGAACAGCTGATGCGTATCCGCCGGTGGCGCGATTTCTGGACGCCGGAACGCATCGCGCGGACGCGGATGTACGTGACGAACGCCGCCCGGACGCGGGGTTTCAGGCCGGAGACGTTCGATCCGTTTTTTGAAATGCTGGCTGTCGACAGCCGTCCGGCGTCGCTCTACGGCGAAGGCATCATTCCGGAGAAACTGATGTCCAACATGGTGGAATATACCGACAGCACCTATCTGGTCTATCTGTCCGTGCAGATGCCGCCGGACCGGATGAACGCGGTGAGCGACGTTATCACCGCCCGTCCGCACTGGCTGGTCATTGACCCGTTTTACTATACCGGCAACATGGTGCAGATATTGAACGACGATTTCAATATGACGCTGGGCGTTTCGTCCATATTCGTATTTGCCATCCTGTTACTGGCGTTCCGCAAATGGTCGCGCGCCATTCTTGCGTTCATCCCGATGGGGCTGAGCTGGTATGTCGTGCTGGGCGTCATGGGAATGACGGGTCATGCCTTTAACCTGATCAACATCGTGATTTCGACGTTTATTTTCGGTGTGGGAGTGGATTACAGTATTTTTGTAATGGACGGTCTGGTGGCCGGCAGCCAGCGCAACGACAATCAGCTGCTGACGTATCACAAGACGGCGATCTTCTTCTCGGCCGTGGTATTGATGGTCAGTATTGCGCCGCTGATCTTCGCCACCCATCCGGCCATCCGGTCGGTAGGGTTTGCCACGCTGGTGGGCATGAGTTTCACCGTAATAATCACCTATACCCTCCCGCCGTTCCTGTTCCGGATACTGCGCAAAAAGACGTCCGTCCGGCGTAGAAGGTAATCCCGAAATGTCCATTCGCACGCAGATGACGCAGATTATCTGCAAAAATCCTTCGAATCTGCGTCATTTTTCCAGTATCGCCGGAATACGCTGCCGGCGGCATCCGGTTTACAGCATCCCTTTCGTGCTCGGCAACCCGTACTTGTAGATGTCGCGTTTGACGGCCATCCTGATGGCTTTGGCCAGCGCCTTGAAGATACCTTCCGCCTTGTGATGCTCGTTATCGCCCTCCGCCCAAATATTCAGATTCATCCGCGCCGCGTCGCTCAGGGACTTG
>JAISEZ010000072.1 GCA_031263835.1 Tannerella sp. | reverse complement strand
TGCGCCCTGAAAGGGCAACATATTCATTTTCACAGCTCCGTTTCATTTCAATGGATGGCGACGGAAGGTATGTTGCCCTTTCAGGGCGCAGGGCGGAGTCGGCATTCCCTACCCGGGGCGTTGCCACCGGGCTGGGATATGCCGGGCTTTCAGCCCTTCGTTGTTACTACTGATTCGCATTACTAACTACTGATTCGCATAAATAATGAATGGAGCATGACGGATGAGATGCATTATAAATCCGCACTGTTTACGGTATATACGGTATCCAAAACCGAAGGAGCGGCCGCACGGCATTTCAGCCCTTAAGTTGACAGCATTGGGCGTTGTCCTACGCTATTGCGAGCCGCTCTTTCAGAGCTATTTATATCCTTTTTGCAATCTTCCGGCCTCGACTGGGGTCGACCCCTCCAGTGCAGAGGGGTTGTCCCCTCCAATGTAGAGGGTGCGACCCCTCTAATGCAGAAGGGTCAGCCCCTCTAATGCAGGGGGAGCGACCCCTCTAATGCAGGGGAAATGGCCCCTCTAATGCAGAGGGGGCGCTCCCTCCAGTGCAGAGGTTTATATTCTTTCCTCCGGAAATACGGTAATAAACAGAGAATCTTGCGGTTACTGTGCCGTCAGCGTGAACTCGCTGCGTACCTCCCGCAGGTCTTTCAGTAAACCGCTTTTACCCCTGACCGGGCATTGGGTGCGAATCAGCAGCGTATAGGCTGCGCCGGGGGTCAGACTGGCCGGCGTAAGCAGCTTGAGCGTGCGCGGCGCGTTGACGGCAATGGCCTTGACGGGCGTTTCCACCTGATTTTCGTCCACCAGGAATGCACCGGCCTGTGCCGCGTGCTCTTCGTCGCTGTCGATTTTCAGACCGTAGCCGTGTACGGTTATCAGGCTGTCTATCGTGATGACTTCGTCCGCCTTGCCGCTGGCTTCGTCCCTTACCCGGCCGATAAAGCCCTTCGATTCTTCCACGCCGTCAAAAACAACCTGTACGCTGTCGCGGATGTATTCGCGCAGCGCGGGGGCTACCGTCAGCCGTACTTCGGGATACACGTCCCCGGGCAGGTGCGTTTCCGTGCTGTCATACTCGCCGGGGATGCGGATGGAGATGTTCATCACGTCGGTGTGAATCCGGTAGCCGTCGGCTACCAGGTAGCCAATCAGCTGCAGTCCGTCCGTCAGGCCCTGTTCGATTACGCTGGGCGAGGTCAGGATGTTGTACGTCGCGGCTTTCGAGGCGATACCGTGAATGTCCAGTTCCGTCTGCAGCACGGAGCGGGCATTGTAGTGTTTTTGGGCTGTCGGCAGGTGGGCCGGGACAAACTTGACGGTGACGCTGTGAAGCACGTCTTTTCCTTTGAAATTTACAGGCATATCAGTTAGCTGTTAAAAATTAAACATTCCGGTTAGTGGTTAGTGATTAGTGGTTAGTGATTAGTGATTAGTGATGAGTGATGAGTGATGAGTGGTGCAAATCATTAACCGTTAACCGTTAACCGTTAACCATTGTTCTTTAGAGTTTCCGTTTCAAATAGCCGAAGGCCATCTGCAATTTACCGTAGCTGTATCGTCCGCCTGTACGGTCGTATGCGGCCTTGAAGGAGGGTTTTTCCTGCTCCAGAAGCGGCTTGATGACCGCGCTGAGTTCATCCAGTTCGGCCGGCGTGAAGAATTTCTCTATCGCGACCTCTTTCCCGACAAATTCCGCCAGATGGCTCTCGATGGTGGAAACGGCCAGGTTGCGCTGTGCGGCAATCTCTTCCACCGAAAGGCCGCCGCTGAAAAGCGCCAGCGTCATGCGGCGGGTGTCGATTTTCGGCGTGCGTTCCGGCCTGCTGCGTTTGCGTCCGGGCAGGGCGGCGCTTTCCGGCGCGGCGCGCTCCGCTGTGTCGAAGACGTCCTTTCGCCGGGAGAGCGTCAGTTCCATGTCGCCGGCAAGCGGGACGTTGTTGTAGCGCACCCGTTTCATGTTTTCCAGAAACAGCTTTACATCGTCTTCCAGTTCGATGATGTTTTTGCGGAACGTCTTTGCCCGCTTGGGGAAGTTGAAGCGGGTGATGAAATCCTGCAGCGGCGCCAGAATCCTTTCTCCCACCTGTTCGTAGAAATAGCGCACGGCCTTCCGACAGCGGTCGCGCAGGGCGCCGAGGTCGCCCGTCGTCTTCTCCTGTTCGGTCAGCGCCAGCAGCTGTTTGCGGAACTTATCCGCCACCCCGTTCAGCTCGCGCACCGCTGGCCTGAAATCATCCAGCAGCTTGCCGGCCGCTTCAAATTCTTCCGACGTCCTGTCCTCGAGCAGCTTCTCGAACTCCCGCAGGAATGAAAACATCGGCTTCCAGTCGAAATAGAGCAGCAGCCGTTCCTGCCAGAATTTCCGCCTGCCGTCGACAAGCAGGTGCTGAAGTTCCGTCTCGGACTTTTCGGTTTTACTGAAGTCAACGGCATGGGCGTCGGTCATGACGCTGTCCGGCGCCACGCGCGTGCGCAGGACAATGCCGTCCAGCGACGTGCAGCGGCTCAGCGCGACGTAGGTCTGCCCGGCGGCAAAGGAGGCGCCGATGTCGATAATCGCCCGGTCGAACGTCAGTCCCTGACTTTTATGAATCGTGACCGCCCACGCCAGCCGCAGCGGGTACTGCACGTAGGCGCCGATTTCCTCTTCCTTCATTTCGCCGGTGTCCCTGTCAAGCGTGTAGCGGATATTTTTCCATATTTCCTTCGGCACCTGTACGGTCTCCCCGTTTTCGGGCATGCGCACCTGTATCCCGTCGTCGGCGATGCGGCTCACTTTGGCGATTTTGCCGTTGAAATAGCGCCCGTCCGGGTCGTTCTTGATGAACATGACCTGCGCGCCCGTTTTCAGGCACAGCTGCATGTCGGTCGGCAGGGCATATTCGGGGAATTCGCCTTCCACCTTTCCCCTGAAGACGTATTCCTTCCCGGCAATCCTGTCCAGTTCCTGCCGGTTCAGCCGGTCGGCCTTGTAGTTGTGCGTTGTCAGCGTGATATACTTGTCTTCGGGCGAAGGGGTGAAATTCGGCTGAAAGCGCGTGTTCAGCAGCTGCATGTCCGCCGCGGTCAGGCAGTTGTTGCGCACGTTGTTCAGCAGGCTCACAAACGACTGTTCTTTCTGGCGGTACACCTTCTTGAGTTCCAGATAAACCGGCTTCGTTTGCCTGATAACCTGTGCATGAAAGAAAAAGATACTTTCGTAGTGCGGCTTCAGCAGCGCCCACTCCTCTTCCTTCACGACCGGGGGCAGCTGGAACATGTCGCCGATGTACAGGATTTGCAGGCCGCCAAAGGGTCGCGCATTACGGCGGATGATTTGCAGCGTCCGGTCGATGGCGTCGAGCGTGTCGGCGCGGAGCATGCTTACCTCGTCGATAATCAGCAGCTCCAGCTGACGCAGCATGTCCAGTTTCGCCCTGGCGAAGCGGAATTTGTTTTTCTGGGTCGAATAGCCGGGCACGTAAGGCTCAAAAGGCAGCTGAAACAGCGAATGAAGCGTAATGCCGCCCGCATTGATGGCCGCAACTCCCGTAGGCGCTGCCACGATTGCATGTTTGTGCGTATGCTGGCGGATGTGTCGCAGAAACGTCGTCTTGCCCGTCCCCGCCTTGCCGGTCAGGAAGACATGCTCCGAGGTCTCGTTGACAAACGTCGTCGCCATTTCAAAAACCGTATTGTTTTCGTCGGATTGCTGAAGAAACTTCATCGAATCATATATATGAGATTTTCGCAGCAAAAATAGGAACTTTTTCGCAGCCAGGCAAAAAAAGATTCAAGGATTCAATCATTCAAGGATTCAATTATTCAAAGATTCAATTATTCAATTATTCAAAAATTCAATCATTCAAAGATTCAGGGGCGGACAGCGGAGCGTGAAGGACCGGAACAACCGTCATTCTCAGGGATATGCCATAACGTCCATTTTTTTGATGGAAGATTTTATTGCCGGGTCAGAAATTATCCCGATATTAGAGGCATCAATTTAATTCAGTAATAAACAAAAATATTGAACCATGACGAGAACGATGACATTTAACGAGCTTCGGGACATCAAAGACCGTTTACCGGACGGGGCTATCCACGGTATTGCCAGTGAATTGGGCGAAAGTGTGGAAACCGTCCGGAATTATTTTGGCGGACAAAATTTCAAGGCCGGAAAAAGCTGCGGCACGCATCTGGAACTCGGGCCGGGCGGCGGAATTGTTGTTCTGGGCGATACGCTCATCCTGGACCGTGCACTGGAAATTATCCATGCCGGTGAAAATCATTCTCTCTCCGAAGCAGAATCCTGAACCGGAAAAGAGAATCCCGTTGAAATCCCGGAGCGGACAGCCGTTCGCCCCGGGATTTTCCCGTCTCATTCCAAAAACAGATACATCATGGAAGAAGCTTTAATTACTTTAGCCATTCACACGTTTGAAAAGGCGCAGATACTGAAGACCATCCTCGAATCCGAAGGCATCGAGGTGTGTATTCACAACGTAAACCAGATTCAGCCGGTCATATCGGCAGGCGTTCGCATACGCATCAAGGAGAGCGATTTGCCGCATGCCCTGCGGATTATGGAAGATACGAAATGGCTGAATGACCATGCCGGAAACCGATTCGCGGAAGTCGCGGCCAGACAGGTTTTAATCCCGACAGACTTTTCGGACTATTCCGTCAAGGCCTGCGAGACGGGGATTCATTACGCACACCGTACCGGAGCGGAGGAAGTGATGTTCCTGCATGTCTATTTCAATGCCTATATTCCGCCCTCGTTCCCGTTTGTCAGCGAGCTACTGACTGACCGGGAAGAAGAAAAGAAAACATCGCTCCATTCCGCTCATTTGCAGGCGATAGAACAGATGGAAAGATGGTGCGCTTCGATAGAGCGGAAGATGGCCTCCGGAGAGTTGCCGCGCGTAAAATACGATTACATGCTGCTGGAAGGATTGCCGGAAGAGGAAATCCGGCTGTATGCCAGGGAATACTGTCCGTCGCTGATTGTGATGGGAACGCGCGGAAACAGGCAAAAAGACCTGGATATCACCGGAAGCGTGACGGGCGAAATCATTGAACTGACGGACATCCCGCTGCTGGCCGTTCCGGCGCAGGTTCCCTTCAACAACCTGTATGACATGAAGCGGCTGGCTTTCGCCCTCTCTTTCAACCAGCGCGACCTGATAGCGTTTGACCGGTTCGCTGCCTTTTTCAAGGCATATTCGCACGTGGAAATCCAGCTGTTCAACATTTCCACCAGCAAGAATGAATGGAACGAAATCCGTCTGGGCGGTTTTCATGCGTATCTGAAAAAACAGTATCCGGATTTGACCTTTAATCATACCGTGCTGGACGAAGGGGATTTACTGGAAGCGATTGACAGCTTTGTCCGGGAAAAGCAGATTGATATGATTGCATGCAGCACGTATCGCCGAAGCATGATTATGCGCGTATTTTATCCGAGCATCGCACACAGGATGCTGTTTCACAGCAATACGCCGCTGCTTGTGATACCCGTTTGACGCTCCGTCGAGGGATATTCAAAAGATTCAAAGATTCAATTATTCAAAGATTCAAGGGTGAGGCGCAAAGTATAAATCTCGCCGGTGAGAGGGCTATTTGAAACGCTGCTGTGCACAAAAATAATCCGAATCACACATATTTATCAGTCAGGTGGTGTCGAACCGGAAAATTATACATATATTTGCGGCTAAATTTACGGTAAGAGCGGAAAAGAATGGACAGGTATTTGATAATCAAGACAAGAGATGAATTTTTGCGTATAAGAATCAGTGATATTCTTTATTTGGAAGCAGACAGGAACTATACCAAATTGCTTCTGAGTGAAGGGATTCAGTTTACCTTTGCCATCAATATCGGAAGAATAGAAGCCATGCTTGAGAGTCAGATACTGGATTATAAATCCATGTTGCTGCGTGTGGGAAAGAGTTTCATTATCAACAAAAGCTACATCCTGCAAATCAATTTGCCGAAGCAAAAGCTGTTACTGCTGACGCCCGGCGGAAAACCGCGTGAACTGCAGGTATCCAGGGAGCCGCTGAAAGCGCTGAAAGAAATGCTTGAACAGGAAGGTCTGAAACAGGGTGAGAATGTGAAAAAGACATGATAATCAGGATAGGGAAAGCAGAAGACAATGATTTTGCAGTAGATGAGGCTTACGTAAGCCGTTACCATGCAAGATTGATTCGTGACGAGAACGGTAATCTGTTCATTGAGGACGCCGGTTCAACAAACGGAACGTTTGTCAACGGCGACCAGGTGATACGGAAGAAAATCAACGCCACAGACCGCGTCACGCTGGGCGAATACTACACATTAAATATTCAGGAGGTGTTGAAATTCAACAACGACTACAGCGAAGAATTTGCCGCCCTGAAACCTGTTTACGACGCCTATATCAGGGAAAAAATACGGATACAGTCCTCCAATCAGTTTAAAACAAGGCTGTTTCAGTCGTTGCCGTTTGCCGTGATTGGCGTAGCCGGTCTCGTAATCGGTTTTGCCGGCAAAGGAGATTACCGCATCATGCTGGCCAGTTTCCTGCTGGCCATCTGTGCGCCGACCGTCGGCGTGTATTTCGGCGCCAAACAGTCGGCGAAAATCCCCGAATTGCTGCAAAATATAGCCAACCAGTTCAAAATAGACTACGTATGTCCCAAATGTGGCGCATTCCTTGGAGAGATTCCCTGGGAATCGCTCGCCAATAAAAAACAGTGCCCGATCGCCTCGTGCAGGGCAATATGGGTCAGGAAATAATCCCGAAAATTGTCCATTAGCGAAAGCTTATCCCCGCCTACCCCTCATCGACGGGAATAAACCGTCTCCCGCAACCGTGCGGTTTTTCCCCTGCATATCATCCATCCTGTTCCCGGTCGGCCTGTCCAAAACTCCCGGTTATGGTTGAGCTGCGTTTGAAAACGAATACGGCCGGTCGGCCGGTTGCGTGCCGCGGGTCAGGTTGGGCTGTACGGACATTTCATACACCATCGAACCGCCCTTCTGCAAATCGGCGTGCGTGACGTAATTCTT
>JAISEZ010000045.1 GCA_031263835.1 Tannerella sp. | reverse complement strand
AAGGTCAGTACAGACCATATACCTATATATTCTATTATCTTTTTCATAATGCCTGTCATTTAAAATGTGATTGTTGTACCTATCGAAAGAATCAGCGGAATCGGGTAGGCTTCGTCGTCGCGTCCCAGATTGATGCCGCCGTCCATGTCCACATCCGGATTGAATCCGGGATAGCTGGTAATCAGGAATGCGTTTTCCGCATTCAGATAGAACCTGGCGCCTTTCAGGATGGACTTTCCGCGCGGCACGGTATAGCCGAGCGAAATGTTTTTGACCCATGCATGGCTTGCGTCATACACGTATCGGGAACTTACCTCGCGCTCCCATTTCCACGTATTGGCGCTCGGCCAGAGGCCTTTTCCCGGATTCTCGGGCGAACGCCACCGGTTTTTGGCTTCCGCCGACACGTTGAACACGCCGTCCATATTGCCGGTAGTCTGCTCGATATTTCTGACCAGGTCATAGTTCTGTGCGCCGGTAATCAGGACATTCAGGTCGAAGTTCCTGTATTCGGCGCCCAGCGTCAGCGCCCAGGTGAACTGGGGATGAGGATTGCCGATTTCAACCATATCCTTGTTGTCGTAGGTAATGACTCCGTCGCCGTTGGCGTCCCAGAATTTATATACGCCCGGTACGGCGCCTTCCTGCAAAGGCGAATTGGCTATTTCCTCCTCGGTGTTGAAAATACCCAGCATCTTGTAACCCCATATCATGCCGACGGGATGTCCGACAATAGAACGGTTATACATGTTATAAAAATCGTAGCGTTCGATGTAGTCGTTTTCACCCATAATCTCGAGCACCTTGTTGCGGTTAAAGGCAATGTTGAAATTCCCTCTCAGGCTCAGGTCTGTGTTTAGCTTTTCCCGGTAGTCGAGCGACAGTTCGACGCCCCGGTTCTGAACCTTTCCGACATTGGTGTAGGTAGTGCCGAAACCGGTGATGATGGGAAGTTCCTTTTGCAGCAGCATGTTGTCGGTAAGGCGGTTGTAGTATTCGGCCATAAAGACCAGCCTGTTACCGAGCAGAGACATATCCAGTCCCACATCCAGCGCGTTGGAACGTTCCCAGCCCAGCAGTGCATTGGCGTAGGAGTCGAGTACGACGCCCGACGCCAGACTGCCGTTGAGCACGTAGTTGGCGCTCGAAAGTCCGGCCAGACTGGGATAGTTCCCGATGCTGTTGTTACCCGTGACGCCGTAGCTCCCTCTCAGTTTCAGGTTGCTCAGCCACGACGCTTTCGGCATGAACGGTTCTTCCGACAGTCGCCAGCCCAGTGATACGGAGGGGAAATTACCCCACTTGTTGTTTGCCCCGAAACGGCTGCTGCCCTCCCGGCGGAAGGAAGCCGAAACCAGGTACCTGTCTTTGTAGTTGTAGTTGGCGCGGGCCAGATAGGCGAGCAAACTCCATTCGTGGAGGGTTGAACTCACGGTGAACGTTTCCGCATTCTGAAAGATGCGGATTTCGTCGTTCGGGAAGTTGGAGCCGGTGCTGTACAGTTCCTTGTGCTCTTCCGCCTGCGCCGTGTATCCGAGCATGGCGTCGAAGGAATGGTCGTCTATTTTTTTGGCATAGGTGAGCAGCAAGTCCGCATTGTAGTTCAGTATGTTCCTGTTCCATTCGTTCATGGAGGCATTGCGCGGCGGCGGCGACACGTTATAGCCGCCTCCGGCCAGCGTGGAAGGCCTGAAATCATTTCTGCGGAGGTTGTACAGCGATACGTCGACGGAGGGCTTGAACTTGAAATCGTTCAGGAACGTAATTTCTATGTACCCGCTGGAAAGCACGCGGCTGACGTTCTGCAATTTCTTTTCTTCGTTCATCACCTGCACGGGATTTGCGGAGCTGAAAATGCCGTCGTGTCCCCCGATATAGTCATTCCATGTACCGTCTTCGTTATAGACCGGCTCCGACGGGTCTGCCCAGTAGGTAAATCCGATAATCGAGCCGCGTCCTTCCGAATCTACCAGCCGTTCGTTGGTGCGTGAGGCGGCGAGGTTCCATCCCATGGAAATGTATTCGTTCACCTCGCCCTGGATATTGGCTCTCGCGTTAAAGCGCTCAAAGCCTGTGTTTATAACGGCGCCCTCCTGATTCAGGTAACCGAGCGACAGCACCGACTTGACTTTTCCCGCACCTTCGGCCAGGGTCACATTGTAGTTCTGGGTCAGGGCATTCTGGTTCATAATCTCGTCGAACCAGTCGGTGGAATACTTCGTCTGTTCGGGATACCTGAACGCTTCGGGCACATCTTCCAGCGTCGGTTCTCTGTGCTGCAAATACCGGATTCTGTCTTCGTAGGATTCTTTCTGGAACTGTATAAACTCCGGCCCGTTCAGCACCCTTGTTCTCCGGTTCCCGGGAATATTCGACACACCCAGATTGGCCGTGGCCGTCAGGCGGAGTTCACCGTCCCTGGCGCCCCTGGTGGTAATCAGGATAACCCCGTTGGCTCCGCGCGCTCCGTAGATGGAGGTGGAAGCCGCATCCTTCAGAATGGAAATGGATTCGATGTCTTCCGGGTTCAGGCTCTGCGAGAGCGATTCGCCCACGGGGAACCCGTCCACTACATACAGCGGAGCGCTCTGAGCGCCCAGCGACCCCTGTCCGCGGATGGTGATGGCCAGTTCCTGTCCGGGCTTACCCGTCTTCTGCTTGGCCACCACGCCGGGCGCCTGGCCCTGAATCAGGCGGGTGGCATCCAGTCCGTGTATGTCGCCGAGGTTGTCCAGGTCAATGACCGAAATCGCCGAGGTAATATCCCCCTTCCGCTTCGTACCGTAGCCCACGACCACAATTTCCTCCAGCGCCTGCATATCTTCCGCAAGCGTGATATTCAGGACCGTCCGGTTCCCGGTGGCCACCTCCTGCGTCACATAACCGATGTAGGAAACAACCAGCGTCGCACCCTGCGATACGGTCAGACTGAAATTTCCGTCCATGTCGGTGATGGTTCCGTTGGCGGTAGCCGCCTTCTCCACAATATTCGCCCCGATAACAGGCTCGCCTGCCCGGTCAACGACGGTACCCGTGATGCGGGTTCCGCTCTGCGCCGGTTCGGGCGATTCCTGTGAACCGCCGGCGCCAGCCGTCCCCATTCCCGCTATCAGGAGAAAGGCGGACAGCATCATCATTCTTTTTGCTCTTTCGAGTGTGGCATTTTTCATGCCGTTCAGTAAAAATCTTTTCATTATCCTATTATTTATTTAGTTGTTGTATCGGTACTTTTGTTTAGTTAATCCGGAGGGAGAACCGTACCGGTTATTTCTCCGACCTTCTTTCAGCTGTTTTCAAACTCTCACGTTCCTTTCATAAATACCTCCTTTCCAAAGTGATACATCTGTTATTCCATTCCCCTGTGCACCGGCCGGTAAGCCGCATGACCGGCGACTGATAAGTCGCGTGACCGGCGACCGGTAAGCCGCGTGACCGGCGACCGGTAAGTCGCGTGACCGGCGACCGGTAAGTCGCGTGACCGGCGACTGATAAGTCGCATGACCGGCGACCGGTAAGTCGCATGACCGGCGGCGGGAAGGTTTCCCAATGTCGGGAAAGTCTGTCGCAACGCCCGACAGGGAATCAGCAAATGCGCTAATGGGCATTTCGGGATTATACTGCACGCAGTATGATTACCGTTGATTTCCCGTATCCGGATAGCCACTTCATTTATCACTTTATGCCGAACATATCTCAGCCGGCAAACACCTGTTCCATCACCCGGTTCACCCGGCTACCCGTCTCGCCGGTAGAAGGACACTGGCCGGCGCCGCGCATTTCATCTACAATGCTTTGTATCATCTGTTGCTGGATATGCTGCGGTCGCGGGTAATGGAATTTTTCCGTTTTTTCGGGAGTAATCCACTCGACGGGCGTGAAGTCAAACGTCGAAAAACGAATTGAGCCTTTCTCGCCGATAATCTCCGTAGAGTCTTCCCGCGCTGCGGCGGAGGAGACGTAACACATGATGGCAGATCCGACCGCACCCGACCGGAATAAAAACGACGCGCCGACGGTATCTTCCGCTTCATACCGGCAGCCGACATTGGACGCAATGCCTCTGGCTTCAACGATGTCGCCCAAAAGAAACATCAGCAGGTCGATGGTATGTGACGCCAGGTCGTAGAAATAACCGCCTCCGGCAATCGCCCTGTCGACGCGCCAGGTGTGAAGATCTTTTTCCAGATCGCAGGCCAGCGGCGGACGGAAAAACGCCGTCCGTACTGCCTGCACCCGGCCAATCGCCCGGGCTTCCAGCAATTCCTTTACCTTCAGAAAATAAGGAAGCGAACGCCGGTAATAAGCCACCCATAATTTCCGGTGACGCTCCCCGGCGGCCTGCAGCATTTGCCGGCATTCCTCATACGTCCGTCCCATCGGCTTTTCCACGTACACCGGTTTCCCCGCCTGCAAAGCCCTGACAGTCCACTCCGCATGACCGGCCGGCGGAGTCGCCACATACACAATATCCACTTCGGGATCGTCGATCAGTTGGCGGGCGTCCGAATAGAAGCGCGGTACGCCGTGTCGCCGGGCAAAATCCGCCGCTTTTTCGGCGTCCCGCCGCATCACCGCCTGCAATGCCGAATGATCGCATTTATAAAACGCCGGGCCGCTTTTTACCTCGCACACGTCGCCGCATCCAATGATGCCCCACCGTACGGTATCCATACTCAATAAGTTAAAACTTGACTGTCAAAAACCTGTTTACTCACAGTTCCGGGATTTATTCGGTTCACCGGTTGATTTTCCGTATTCGGGCAGCGACTTCTTCCATCAGCCATTTGGGTGTGGAGGTCGCGCCGCAGACGCCTGCTGTCCGGACGGCAGGCGGCAGCGGCTCCGTAATCTCGGCCACTTCCGTGATAAATACCGTATGGGGATTCGCCTTTTTGCACTCCTCGAACAGCATCTTTCCGTTGGAACTTTGCCGGCCCGCTACAAAATAAATCCAGTCGTGACGGGCGGCAAACACCCGTATGTTCGGCAGGCGGTTGGCCACCTGACGGCAAATCGTATCGAAAGACCTGAACTTCACGTCCGGAGCAATGCGCTGACTGATCGCTTCGACCATTTGTCCGAATCCGTCCAGAGGCTTGGTCGTCTGCGAAAAAAGGAAAATATCGCGCCGGAAATCAATGAGGTCCAGGTCTTCCGGTTTTTCGATGACAATCGCGCTCCCGTTCGTCTGACCCACCAGCCCGTTCACTTCGGCATGGCCTTTCTTCCCGTAGATAACCAGTTGCGCCCCGCTGTCCTCCGTTTCCAGGAAACACCGGTGAATTCGGCGTTGCAGCTGAAGTACCACCGGACAGGTCGCATCAATGATTTTAATCCGGTATTGCCGTGCCAGCCGGTAGGTAGAAGGAGGTTCGCCATGCGCGCGCAACAGCAGCGTCCGTCCGGTCAGCTGCCGGAGCGCTTCGTGCCGGACGGCGCGGAGTCCCAGCGTCTGCAGGCGTTCCATCTCAAGGCTGTTATGCACCAGATCGCCCAGACAGTACAGTTCGTCGGTCTGTTTCAATTCCCGTTCCGCGCTTTCGATGGCATTCACCACGCCGAAACAGAACCCGGAACCTGCATCTATCGTTACTTCCACCATTCGGAGAATCGGTTACGGACGTCTTAACCCTTATCCTTCATCCGTTACGCGGCGAAACTGTTCCAGCAGCCAGCCCTGCTGTTCGGAAACCGTCAGGCGGGTATTGTCCAGTTCGAGGGCGTCATTCGCCTTGCGCAGCGGACTGTCCCTGCGCGTCATGTCGATGTGATCGCGCTGCTGCACGTTGGCCAGGACTTCCTCAAAAGAGACGGCCTGCCCCCTGGCGCGCAACTCGTCGACACGGCGCTGTGCACGCACTTCGGCCGATGCCGTCACAAAAACTTTCAGTTCCGCTTCGGGAAAGACGACCGTCCCGATGTCCCGTCCATCCATGACGATCCCTTTCGCCTGTCCCATCGCCTGCTGCACGGCCACCAGCGCCCGGCGGACAAATCCGATGGCTGCCACCTGACTCACCCAGGTCGCCACCTCCATCTGCCGGATGGCCGTTTCCACGTTTTCGCCGTTCAGATACGTTTCCGTATGTCCCGTATCGGGATGCAGCCTGAACGAAATCTCCAGCCGGTCGATGACCGCGCGCAGCCGTTCCCCGTCCACGGCACCCTCCCGGAGAAGGTCGTTCCGCAGGACATAAAGCGTCACCGCCCGGTACATGGCGCCACTATCTATATATGTATAGCCTGCGGTTCGAGCCAGATTCTTTGCCATCGTACTTTTTCCGCAAGAGGAAAACCCGTCGATTGCTACAATTATTTTCTTCATCTAACCTTGATTTTATAACGCGGCATCCGATAACGACATGGAGATGCTCAGCATCAGCGAGAGCGCCGAAGGATGATAGCGTGCGGCAGAAACGTTCAGGTCGAACCGGGAAACCCTCAGACCGGCTCCCGCCGAGAACCCGCCCAGCCGGTTGCCTCCCTCTTTGAGTTGCATGTCGGCGCCCGTTTTCGGATTATACCCGATCCCTGCCCAGAAATTTTCCGAAGGGATGAAATCCACCCCGAATACAAGATGCTTTACCGCCGTCCGAAAAAAGTTCTCCTTCAGTTCCGTTTCTTTCAGGCTTGTATCCACGTATTTGAATTTCCAGCGATTCAGATGCATGGCGGTCACGGAGATACGAAACGGTGCATGAGCCATTTTCTTCGTCAGTCCCAGCTGAATGTCCCAGGGCAATTTTTCCCGTTTCTCGTCATAAGCCTTGAGTTGCGCACCGATATTTTTCAGGGCAAAACCATACGACGTGCCGTTATCCGGGTCAAAATAACTCAGCCCCGCATCTACGGCCATCCCGAACGACGTGTATTCCGCCAGTCCCGAATAGAGCATTGCGAAAGACACGCCTCCGCGCCACCGATCCGAAAGATCGTATGAGTAAAACGCATTTATGCTCAAATCATTGGCCGAAAAATTTCCCAGTACCGTATGGGATGCGTCCACTTCCTTCATCGTTCCGTAGCTGAAAAAGCGCGCTCCGACCCCCCAGGCGCTCCGCTCCCGGAGCGCCTTCGTATAGACCGCGCTGCCCAGATGAATATCGGCGATGTAGTTCATATAATTCAGGTTTACCATCCCGTCCATTTCGCCGCCCAGCAGTGCGGGATTGTGGAAAATCATGGAAGGATCGCGTTCAATCAGGGATACGGTATGCCCGCCCAGCGCATTCACATGGGAAGATGTGGGATAGCGCAGGAAGGTAAAGACCTCGCCTCCTTCCTGAGCGGAAAGCAAACAGGGCCATGCCAGCAAAAATGCCGTCAATCGTATATATTTCATATTCACTATACTAAATAACGCCTGCGAACGTGCGGCGATTTCCGGAAATCGGCGGCAGGCGCTGTATGGTACTATAACGGAGAAATCCGAAAAAAGGTATATTTCACCCGGCTTTTTTCCGTCTATCACAAAAAAAGGTGAAAGACCGGTATTTTCTTCCTTTTGACGGTGTCATCTTTCAAATTATTCCATACCTTTGCTTCCAAGAAATTTTTTAAAAACAAAAGAACTATGGAAATCAAGAAATCGCCTAAGGCCGATTTGGAAAGAGGAAAGGGACTGAGCCTGTTAATGGGTTTGGTCGTGGGTTTGGCCGTTCTGTTTGTAGGTTTCGAATGGGGAGCAAAAGAATTCAAGGCGGAAGTAAGTGAGGGAATCACCGATATTCTTGCCGAGGATGATATTGAAATCACCAAACAGGAAGATGAACCGCCGCCACCGCCGCCGCCACCGCCTGCACAGGTGGTTGCCGAAGTGCTGAATGTTGTGGAGGATGATGCAAAGGTGGCCAATGCCGATTTGATGTCGACAGAAGACAATGCCAATGCCAAGCAGGTGGAAACTTACGTGCCGCCTGTGGTAGAAGCGGTGCAGGAGGAAGAGGACGAAAATCATATTTTCGTCATAGTGGAAGAACCTGCGGAATTTCCGGGAGGGCAAGTGGAACTGCTGACGTATCTGAAAAATGCTATCAGATATCCGGTCGTTGCACAGGAGAACGGGATACAGGGTCGCGTGACCTGTTCCTTTACCATCAACCGGGATGGCAGTATTGTGGACGTGGAAGTGCTTCGCGGAGTGGATCCTACATTGGACAGAGAAGCCATTCGCGTGATCAATGCGATGCCCAAGTGGAAACCGGGCAAGCAAAGAGGAAAACCGGTACGCGTAAAATACAATCTGCCGGTTCTCTTCCGGTTGCAAAATTAATCTGTAATTTTTTGAGGGAAAGTCTCAAGCTTCATTTTTTAAGTTAGAAAAGGCCGTTCCAAAGGTGAGTGGCCTTTTTTATTGATATGTATATGTTGTCATTTGAACAAATCCTGCAGATGGTGGAAACGGCTATCGGGGCGATTCGCTTTGAGGCGCGGCCTCGAAGTTTGTTTACTCCGATTGAGTACACGCTTTCCCTGGGAGGAAAACGTATCCGTCCGGCATTCATGTTGATGGCGTGCAATCTGTACAGTGAAAATGTGGACAAAGCGCTGAAACCGGCATTAGGCATGGAAGTGTTTCATAATTTCACGTTATTGCACGATGACCTGATGGATGGCGCTATCCGCCGGCGCCATCAGCCAACCGTGCATGAAAAATGGAATCCGAACACGGCCATTCTTTCGGGCGATGCCATGCTGATTGTTGCCTATCAACTGATTGGCGAGACGGATCCGCTCTTTTTAGAGGAGATACTGACACTGTTCACCCAGACGGCTCTGGAGATATGCGAAGGCCAGCAGTATGACATGGAATTTGAGATACGACAGGAGGTTACGGAAGAGGAGTACATTGAAATGATCCGCCTGAAAACAGCCGTTCTGCTTGCCTGCTGCCTGAAAGCCGGGGCGCTGATCGGAGGCGCGCCGAAAGAAGAGATTGAATCTCTTTACCGGTTCGGGATTCACATCGGACTGGCCTTCCAGTTGCAGGATGATTTTTTGGATGTATATGGAGACCCGTTGACTTTTGGGAAAAACATCGGGGGTGATATTCTGTGCAATAAAAAAACGTTTTTGCTGATTCATGCCATGAAGCTGGCTTCGGAACAGCAGCGCGCCGTCATCCGGCAATATCAGCAAACGACGGATGCAAACGCCTTCACGCCGGAAGAAAAAATTGCAGCCGTCACGGCAATTTACGACGATTTGAAGATTAAAGACCTTGTTCGGGCGAAAATACAGCAGTATTACCAGTTGGCCATGTACGATCTTTCACTGTTGCGCCAGCCGGCGGAACGGCTGACGACGTTGCTTGATGTGAGCCGGCAACTGATGAAGAGGGAATCGTAGAGATGCAGGAAGCAGGATTCAAAAGTGGTGTGAAGATCATAGATACGCATACGCATATCTATCTGGAAGAGTTTGACGCCGATCGCAACGAAGTCATCCGGAGAGCGAAGACGTCGGGTATCGAAGCGCTCCTGTTGCCGAATGTGGACGTCACGACATTGGCACCATTATTTAATGTATGCGATGCCGAACCCGACTTCCTTTTTCCGATGATGGGACTGCATCCAACCAGCGTGGACGCATCGTACGTCTCGCAGTTAAACCGAATCGAAAAAGCCCTTTCGCTACGCCGTTATTACGGCATTGGAGAAATCGGAATCGACTTGTATTGGGAGCAGCAGCATTTGCGGGAACAGAAAATCGTGTTCGAGGAACAGTTGCGATGGAGCCGGGCGTTGCAGTTACCGGTGTCCATCCACACGCGAAATGCTTTCGCGGAAGTGTTTGACAGTATTCACAAGGTTGGAGCGACCGGTTTGCGGGGCGTGTTTCACTGTTTCAGCGGCACGGTGGATGAACTGGAGGAAATCAGGCGGTTACCCGGGTTCAAACTCGGTGTGAACGGGATTGTTACGTTCAA
>JAISEZ010000274.1 GCA_031263835.1 Tannerella sp. | reverse complement strand
CTAATCTTCAGATTTCTTCGAGAGCGTAGTACTGGTAGTCCCGGGTAAGGGTTTGGAGCAGGGCTTCGTCGTTGAGAGGCGGGTTGATTTTCAGGAACTGGCGCACTTTGGCGCCCAGTTCGCGGATGCGTTGCGGACGCTCCGCGTCGTAGCGGTACAGCGCCTGGCCAATCAGGTTGGCCTGCTCCAGCGACAGGTTTTCGGCCTGCGGAAAGACCGGCCGGTAGCCGGCGCCCAGATGGGCAAATTCGTCCAGCGTGACGTTGATGCGGCGATAGTTCTTCTCCTTTATCACCAGCGTGCCGGCGGCCAGGTCGCCCACCCGCTGACGGTTTTCGGTCAGCAGGATGGACAGCAGACCGAGACACTGGAACAGGTAAACGTCTATCAGCAGAAAGAGCCAGCGCAGCAGATAGGCGCCCAGCGTCGGCGCGGAACCGTCCTTCATCACCACGCGCAGGCCGAGCAGCCTTTTCCCGGGCGACTGTCCACGGTTGAACAGCTCCCACAGCAGGGAGTAGAACAGCGAGGGAACCAGAAGGAGGAACACGGCCGCTATCTCCAGGCCTGAGGAGCGGAGTGCGTAGGGAACATGTTCGTAAGTGTAGATGAAGACCGTGACGAGGGCGGCTTCGTACACGGCAATCACGACCATGTCCACCAGCCGCGCCAGCAGGCGTTCGCCGGCGCTGGCCGGCGTCTGGTCTATCCGTACATACTGGCCGGTAATAATCGTAGCATCTGCCATCTTTGTTGTTTTTTATTCGGTTCGGGGTGCAAATATAGGAATAAATGCCGTATTTTTGCGAACGATTTGGGGGACGTCCCCCGCAGGATTCAACAATGAAGGAAATATCGTTCATACGTCAGCACATCGAGAAGTGGAAAAGGCTCGAATCGGTGGTGGACAGGGCGTCGGAGGAACATCCGGAACGCCTGGCGGATGCGTATGTGGAAATCGCGGCCGACCTTTCGTTCTCGCGCAGCCATTACCCGCATTCCCGCATCACCGTTTACCTGAACAACCTCGCCTCCGCGCTCCATCACATTCTCTACCGGAACAGGAAGGAATCCGGCTCGCGGCTGCTCTCGTTCTGGAAGAGCGAAGTGCCGCGCGTCATGTACGCCTCGCGCAGGGAACTGCGCTATTCCTTTCTGGTGTTCGCGTTCAGCGTGGCCATCGGCTGCCTCTCCACGCTGAACGACGACCTGTTTCCCCGCCTCATCATGGGAAACGGCTATATCGACATGACGCTCGACAACATCGAGCGGGGCGACCCGATGGCGGTCTACAAGCACATGTCGCCCGTGCCGATGTTTTTCTACATCCTGATAAACAACGTGCGCGTGTCGTTCATCATCTTCCTCTTCGGGCTGATGAGCGGATTCGGCACGGGTGCGATGCTGTTTTACAACGGCGTGATGATTGGAACGTTTCAGACGTTTTGCATACAGCAGCACATCGGAATGGAATCGCTGCTGGCCATCTGGCTGCACGGCACGCTGGAGATTTCGGCGGTCGTGATAGCCGGGGCCGCCGGGTTTGCGCTCGGCAACGGATGGCTTTTCCCGGGGACGTATCCGCGCGGCTACGCCTTCCGGCAGGGTGCGGTGCGGGGACTGAAAATCGCGGTCGGGACGACACCCGTCTTCCTCATTGCCGCCTTTATCGAGAGCTTCCTCACGCGCCATACCGAAGTGCCCGACGCCATTCGCGGCGCCTTTATCCTCCTCTCTCTCGCGTTTGTCATATACTACTATGTTTATTTGCCCGGACAGCAGGGGAAGGAAATAGTGATTAGTGATTAGTGGTTAGTGGTTAGTAGACAGTAGTGTGTATGGATATAAAGAATCAATTATCAACACGGAGACACGGAGAACACGGAGAAGTGCACGGCGGAACGCCGTATTTTCTCTGTGTTCTCTGTGCAGAGAAAGAGATTACCCGGAGGCCACAGAGAAGGAACTTCGTTCCACCGCTGCACTCTCCCCTCCCTTGTGGGGAGGGGCCGGGGGAGAGGTCTCCGTGTCTCCGTGTTGATAATTTATAATTCATAATTCGTATGATGTCCATGCACAAAACCATGCCACATGCAAATATAGCAGTTAGTAGAATAACAGTCTCTCAAATAATCAATAACAATAAAAGTACAAATCATGAGTATTTCTCCTCCGAAACCCAAAATTCAGTTTTACAGGGTACGGACGTTTAGCGAAAAGATGAACGTCACGTTCGACTTCCTGCGCGAAAACCTGAAACCGCTGCTGAAGTTTTCCCTCTATGTCATATTGCCGCTCTGCCTGCTGCAGTCCTTTTTCATGGACTCCTTCATGCGGGTGTACATGAGCGCGCTCGGCGGCGCATCCGGCAGCGCTGCGGCAGACTTCACCTCTGTCGCCGGCTATTACGGCGTCCTGATTGTGTGCACCCTGCTCGGCTCCATTCTCATTTCGGCGCTCGTGTGCAGCCTGCTGCAAACCTATGAACGGCGCGACAGGCGACTGCAGGGGCTTGCCTTTGCCGAACTCAAGCCGCTGTTCATGACGAACTGCACCAAGGCGTTGCAGATTATGCTGTTCTCCTTCGGCGTGGTCATTGCGGCAGCGATAGTCGTCGCGCTGCTGGCGTGGTTTTCGCTCTGGACGCTGGTAGGGACGATTTTCCTGCTGATTGTCGGGTTGGTGGCCGTCGCGGTACCGTTTGCCCTCTTTACGCCGCTTTACCTCTTCGAAGACCTGCCCTTCGGCGCCGCCCTGCGCAAGTCGATGAAGTACGGCTTCTCCGCATGGGGCGAGATATTCCTTGTCTCGCTGGTCTTCGGGCTGCTGGCCAACATTCTCGGCGGCGTGACGGGCGCGCCGTGGACGCTTGTCACAATCATCGGCTCCGTCTTCTCGATTGCCTCGCCCGACGCGGGCATCGAATCCTCCGTATGGTACCGGTTTCTTACCTATATACTGGGCGTCATCATGGCCTACGGGACGTATCTCGGCCTCATTGTCTCCACGGGGGGCATGGCCTTTCAGTATTTCCACCTGCGCGAGAAGCGGGAAGGCGTCACGATGCAGACGGATATTGTAAACTTTGACCGCCTGTAACCGTGACGCATCCGGCAGACACCCTTGTTTACGACGCGGCCAAAATCGCCGCCCGGCAGGCCGACGGACGCTTTGACTACAACAGTCAGTTGAGCGCGCCCGAATCCGGTCTGCTGGACATCCTCCGGCGCTGGCTCTCGCGCTGCCTGAACGCCATCTTCGGCAGCGAGACGGCGGAAAGCGTGACCGTATGGCTGCTGGTCGGCTTTTTCGTGCTGGCCGTGGGGCTGATTCTCTTCTTTATCTATAAAAAGCGTCCGGAACTGTTCCTCAGAGAGAAAAGAAAGCCCCTGCCCTGCGAGGTGGAGGAAGAAAACATCTACCGCATCGACTTTGAAAAGGAACTGGCGGCGGCGCTGGCGGCGGACAACTTCCGGCTGGCCGTCCGGATGCTCTACCTCCAGACCCTGCGCCTGGCGGCCGACAGGCAGTGGATTGACTGGCAAATCTACAAAACGCCGACGGAATATACCCGCGAACTGAAGCCGGCCGGCTTGAAGGCGACGTTCCGCGATTTCACCAACCGTTTCCTGCAGGTGCGCTACGGCAACTTCAGGGCGACGCGCGAGCTGTTCGACTCCATGCGCCGCCTGCAGGACGAACTCGGGAAAGGAGGCTGCAGTGAAACTGACGGGTAACAGGCTTTATTTCCTGCTGCTGGCTGCCGCTCTGCTGCTGGTATTCCTCTATCAGTACCGTACGCCGAAGGAGTTTGTCTGGCGGCCGACCTACAGCAAGTACGACAAACAGCCGTTCGGCAGCTACGTCTTCGACGACGTGCTTTCATCCTCCATCGAAGGGTATCAGGTCGTCAACCTGACGTTCTACCAGTTGCTCCGGGAAACGGAATACGAAGAAGACCCGACATGGCTGCTGGAAGACGCTCCGGAGGACAGTTTTTCGGACCTGGAAGAGTTGTTCCCCGAAACGGAATACGACGGACCGTCATGGACGGAGGATGCCCCGGAGGACAGCTCCCCGAGTTGGGAAGAGGAGGAAGAGGAAGAAGAGATAACGGATGCCGACTATCTATGGGAAGATTCGGCACGGCAGGAGGAAGAGCCGGCGGTCGAGCCGCTTCCGCCGGAGCAGCGGCGTTCCATTCTGGTGACGGAGCATCACGCCGGTTTTTCGAACGTGGACGTAAAGGCGCTGCGAACGCTGCTGAAGCAGGGCAACCGGGTGATGCTGTGTCTCGGATTCTTTCCGGACGCCCTGTGCAACCTGTTTTGCTTCTCGGAAACGGACTACACGCGCCCCCGGGTGTGGGCCATGGAGCAGTATGCAAGGGAAGGCTTCCGGCGCGACAGTCTTTTTCTGGGCGTCGACTCGCTGCATCCGGAAAGGGTGTATGCCGTCTATCCGCACATGCACCCGAACATCCTGCAGGAAGGGCTTCAACGCTATCACTGGGAGACGGCGGAGGATTCGATTTCCTGCTCGCGCCTGCGCTGCGATTCGTCCCGGGTACTGGTGCGCAACAGAGAGGGCGGTGCGGTTGTGCAGCACCTCTTCGTCGGCGAGGGCGAACTGTTTCTGGTCGCCACGCCGCTGATGTTCACGAACTACGGTCTGCTGGACGGCGACAATGCCTCGTATGCCTTCCGGCTGCTGTCGTACCTGAAAGACTATCCGGTGATACGGACGGAGGCATACGGCATCAACAGCGCCCGGTCGGAAAGCCCGCTGCGCTACCTGCTGAGCCGGCCGCCGCTGCGATGGGCTTTGTACCTGTCGCTGGTCACGCTGCTCCTGTGCATGATTTTCACAGCCCGGCGGCGGCAGTGGGTCATTCCCGTGGTCCGTCCCCCGGCCAACGAAACGCTCCGCTTCACGCGGCTGATTGGCAACCTGTATTACCAGCGGAAAGACTACAAAGACCTGCTCTGCAGGAAATACCTGTACTTCTGCAACGAAGTGAAGCAGCTGAGCGGCTTCGACCTGCAGTCCGGCGAACCGGACAGAGAAATCAATGCGCGGCTGGCGGAGAAGACGGGACAGGACGCCCAACAGACCTGGCCGGCTTTCAGGGAACTGAAATACCGTCTGCGTGAACAGACACCGGTGTGCGAAGAGGACATGATGCGCCATATCGACCAAATGAACGAATGGAAAAGAATGATGAATTAGTAGTGATGAGTGATTAGTGATGAGTGATTAGCGGTTAATGCGGAGATGATGCATTAATCACTAATCACTCACCACTAATCACTCATCACTAACCACTACTAATTCATCACTACTATTCGATTTTTTGGATTACCTTTGCTGTCAAATTCGATATTTATCTGAGACAAGTGATGGATACGCAGGAAAAAAAGATGACGCGGATAGCGTTGGTGATTGTGGGGG
>JAISEZ010000215.1 GCA_031263835.1 Tannerella sp. | reverse complement strand
CTACTAACTACTAATTGCATTATTTATTCAATAACCAGCATATCGTAAATCTCGACGGCGTCCACTTTCAGCTGCGCTTTTCCGTCCGACCAGGTGAAGTCGCACGTTTTTCCCGCCGGCTGGAGGGTGATTCGCGCCGGTTCCCGGTCGCAGCGGATGGATACCTGCAACGGGCCGACCGGGTCGATTGACCGGATAATCCCTGCGCCCCGGTGGTCGCCGGACGTATTCACCAGATGCACAATCCGCCTGCCGTTCAACCGGCTGACGGATACGTCCACCCACGGCGAACCGCTGACCTCCGCCAGCGGATTGGGAAACAGCGTGCGCACGGCTTCGTTCACCTGCCGGCGGATTGATTCGTCGCCGCTTTCCGCATATTTATCGCCCACGGAGACGGGCAGGAAGCCTATTTTCCCGTTGCCAAGCGGCTGTATCAGCGGTTCGTCGCCGGCAAGACGGACGCCGGCAAGCGCGGCGAACTGCCCGGATGTCTCTTTTCCGATGACCAGCAGGCTGCCGCCGGCCTTTACATAATCGGTCAAATCCACGCGGAAGGCAGGTGAAACCGTTTTCCATTCCGGAATCACAATCAGCGGAAACCGGCTCATGTCCGGCGCCAGCTGTTCCTCGCTCACCAGGTCGACGCTGTGCTGTCCTTCCAGCAGGCATTGCAGTACGCCCCGCGACTGTCCCCCGTACTGCGGGAAGAGACTGCCGGCATTGCGCTGGTAGTCGCTCGTCGAGAGCAGAAGCGCGACCTGCGGCTCCTGTATCGAATGGTGGCAGTAAGGCTGGCGCTCGCGGGCAAAGCGGGCGACTTCGGCCATGACTTCCATTTCCTCCACCCTGACCGACCCGTCGCGGTTCTGCGTATAATAGGCCTGAAATCCGCCGCCCAGCGCCAGTACGACGGCCGCTTCGCGTTTCAGCTGCACGGCCGTTTTCTGTTCCTTTGGAAAGGGATTATGGGAGAAACTCCATGCCATCAAGTCCCACGGGATACCCTGATGAACCAGATATCGCCCGGCATAACGCGCGGAGTTGACGCTGTTGTTCGGCGAATAGTCGCCCGACAGGAAATCGAGCGCCACGGAAACCGGCTCCGCCATGTGATGCGTAAACGCCCAGTTGCTGCAAATCTGGAAATCGGGGTATTCCGAGTGTACGGCCGCGACGTAATGACGGAGGTACTTGCGGAATCCTTCGCGATGGAATTGCATCCACTCATACCAGTAGGGGTCTTTGGCCGATTTCGGAATCTTTTTGATGCCCGTAGCTTCCTGAAACAGACGGACGGCGCGTTCGCCATAGTCCGGAACGGTTGCCCAGCATTCGCCGTCCACCCAGACGCCGTCCACGCCGTACTCGCCCGCCAGCTCCTTCAGCTGGGGAATCAGCAGTTTGTCCACATAGGGGCCGAAGACGGAAGTCTTGTCTTTGTCGAGTTTGCCGTCGGCGTCCGTCGCCGCCCACTCCGGATGGAGTTCAAGGGCGCGCGTGTCCCATACGCCCGAATAGTGCATGTAGAGCGCCACGCCGCGCATGGCCGTCACGTCGCGCCACATGCGCAACGGGTCGCCCACAAAGCCCGGCGCGGGATTGCCCGCCTTCGTCGGGTAACTCGTGTAACCCGCATGACCCTTGCAGTCAATTTGCACGTAGTCGGGACGAACCTGGTCTATAATGGCATGAATCATTCCGGGAGTTGTGTTTTTTCCGATTTCGTTGCAGTCGTTTCCGGCATGAAAATCGAAATGAATACCCAGAAAACTCCGGTCGCGACGCAGGCGCTCCGGCTCGCCGGCCAGGGCTGTAATGCCCGGCACAAGCAGTAATAAAATCAGTAAATGAATCTTTTTCATAGAATTGTTTTGTTTGAGTGGCAAAGATAACTCAAAAAACGTAACCGCTCCCCTTCCGGATGAAGAAAATCATGAATTATGAATTATGGAATGTTCGGAATCCGGTCTGATTCTAAAGATTTCCATCGGAAATGTACCGCACTCCATTCTACTTTGCACAATATAACAGCACCTCAAAACTGTTTGGGGCATTCCCGCACACTACGCGGATGTTCCCGCCGGAACAGGCGACTGCGTGACATGCGTCTGTTACTTTGAATCTTTGAATTTTCGAATCTTTGAATCATCAATATACATCCATCCATTCGAAGGGGTTTTGCATACAGGTCATGAACTTGATGAATCCGGCATTTGAAATGATCAGCGACGCCGTGTTGATGCACGGATGAAAACTCAGTCGCCCGGCATGTTGGAGATGCCTGTCCAGAAAGACCTGCACACGATGTTCCCGGTCGTTTATCAAACCGAAGGGCGTGACCGAACCGGGCGTTACACCCAGACAGTTCATCAGGCGCTGTTCGGAAGCAAAACTCAATTTCCCCTGATGCAACTGTTTCTCGATGCCGTGGATATCCATCTCGCAATCGCAATCCAGAATGACCAGGTAATGCCGGTTTCCCTTGTGATTGCGGAAAAACAGGTTCTTGCAATGCCGGGCATCGTGTCCGGCCCAGTACTGTTTGGCGATGGCAATGGTGGGCGCGGCCGGATGCTCTACATATTCAAACTGAATCTGCAACTCCTCCAGCAACAGATATAATTTTTCCGGTCCGTTCATGCGGTCAGAATAATCCTGTAATCATTCCTTCGTCGTCGATGTCGATGCGTTCGGAGGCCGGGCTTTCGGGCAGGCCGGGCATTCGCATGATGTCACCGGTGATGGGGATTAAAAAGCCGGCTCCGGCGGCAATCTCGATTTCCCGCACGGTGATGATGAAGTCCTTCGGGCGTCCCAGCAGTTCCGGATTGTCGGACAGGGACTTTTGCGTTTTCGCCATGCAGATGGCCAGCCCTTCCAGACCCAGGTCTTTAATCTTCAGCAGATGTCCACGGGCTTTCGGGGTGTAGTCCACGGCTTCCGCGCCGTAGATGGTTCGCGCAATGGTTTCGATTTTCCGTTCGATGCTTTCGTTCAGGTCATAGAGCGGCCGGAACTTCGTGCAGCAGGTCGCCGAACTGTCGACCACCATCCCGGCCAGTTCGAGCGCACCCTCGCCGCCCTTTCCCCACACGTCGACGATGGATACGGGCACGTTGATTTCTTCACAGAAACGCTTGATGAAATCGAGTTCTTCCGGCGTGTCGGTCGCGAAGCGGTTGATGGCAACCACCGGCGCCAGGTTGAAAATCTTGATGTTTTCGATGTGTTTCTGGAGATTCCCGATACCTTTCCCGAGGACGTTCAAATCGGGTTCGGCGAGCGTCTTCAGCGGCTTTCCGCCGTGATACTTCAGGGCGCGTACCGTTGCCACAAGCACCACCGCATTGGGCGTCAGTCCGGCTACCCGGCATTTGATGTCCAGAAACTTTTCCGCGCCGAGGTCGAAACCGAAACCGGCTTCGGTCACCGTATATTCGCTCAGCGCCAGCGCCGTTTTGGTCGCAATCACCGTGTTGGTGCCCTGGGCGATGTTGGCAAACGGCCCGCCATGAACGAAGGCGGGCGTCCCTTCCATCGTCTGCACCAGGTTGGGCTTGATGGCGTCCTTGAGCAGGACGGCCATGGCACCGTGCGCCTTCAGGTCGCGTGCATGGACGGGTTTGCGGTCAAACGTGTAGCCGATGAAGATGTTTCCCAGACGTTCCTTCAAATCCCGGATGTCGCTGGCCAGACAGAGAATGGCCATCACCTCGGAGGCAGCCGTGATGTCGAAGCCCGTTTCGCGCGGGATGCCGGAAGTTGTTCCGCCCAGTCCGGCAACGAGCTTCCGCAGCGAACGGTCGTTCATGTCCATCACCCGTTTCCACGAAATGGTGCGCGGGTCCAGATTGAGGGAATGGCTTTTACTTTGAATATGGTTGTCAATCAGCGCCGCCAGGAGGTTGTGCGCCTTTTCGATGGCGGCAAAGTCACCCGTGAAGTGAAGGTTGATGTCTTCCATCGGGAGCACCTGCGCATACCCTCCGCCCGTTGCGCCGCCCTTGATGCCGAAGACGGGGCCTAACGACGGCTCGCGCAGAACGACGCTGGCTTGCCGTCCGAGGCGGTTCAGGGCCTGCGACAGGCCGATGGAAACGGTCGTTTTGCCTTCGCCCGCCGGCGTGGGCGAGATGGCGGAGACGAGAATCAGTTTCGGGTCGCTGAAACGCGGCGGAGCCGACTTGTACGACAGCGGGACTTTGGCCTTGTACTTTCCGTAAAGTTCCAAATCCTCCGGGTTGATGCCCATGCGTTCGGCAATGGCCGTGACAGGCTGCATCCGTATGGAACGGGCTATTTCAATATCTGTTTTCATATTCTGTTTATTAAAAAATCGGCTCGCAAGATACGAAAAATTTTTTATCCCCCCCCGCCGGCCAAATCTCAGAAAGTTTCTTCTACATACACCTGTGCGTTTTCGAAACGTACGACGCGTATGCTGGCGCCTTTCTCGATAAAGCCCGATTCCGAAACGCCGTCGTACCACTCGTCTTCAATCATCACTTTTCCCGAAGGACGCAACACGGTGACTGCCGTTCCCTCTCTGCCGACCAGCCCGGAAAGCGGCGGCGCGGAGATGGATGCCTGCAGGTCGGCGGTTAAGGCCACCCTGCGCAACATGCCCTGTGTGCCAATGCGGTTCGACAGCCATATCATGCCCGCCATCCCCAGTACGATGCCGATGCTCACAGTCATGAAGGCGCGTCCCACTTCACCGCCGCTCACGCCCTCGAAGTGGAAAGTCGTATTATTCAGCAGGGCGAGGATAAATCCGGTCACCATCAATACCATGCCGCCAATGCCGGTTACACCGAACCCGGGTATTACAAATATCTCCAGTACCACCAGAATGACGCCAATGACAAACAGCAGAATTTCCCAGTTGGCGGCCAGTCCTTCCACGTACAGCGGTGCGAAATACAGCACGGCCGCAAGGATGGAGGCAATCAGCGGGAAACCGATGCCCGGCGTCTGCAGCTCAAAGTAGATGCCGCCAATGATAAGCAGAATCAGGATGGACTGCAGCACCGGATTCATCAGGAACCCTCTCAGGTTATCCAGCCACGACGGGTGATAATTCGTCAGCGTATATTCCCGATAACCCAAATGGTTCGCGAGCACATCCTCCACCGACTCGGCGATGCCGTCGCAGTATCCCCACTGCAAGGCTTCTTCGGCAGTAAATGTCAGCGTTTTGCCGGAGTCAATCAGGCCGGGAATCACGATACGGTCGTCCACCATGGCTTCGGCAATCTGCGGGTCGCGTCGCCAGCGGAAAGTCGTATCCTGCCCCCGGATAACCGTATCCTTTCCATGCGCTTCGGCCGTGGAACGCATCATGGAACGCATGTAGGACTGGTATTTGTCGGGCATTTCGCCGCCGCTTGCGTCCACCACGGTCGCGGCGCCGATATTTGCCCCCCTGCGCATGTATATTTTTTTGCATGCCAGCGAAATAAGCGCTCCCGCAGAGGCGGCGTTGTTATCAATAAACACATATACGGGGATGGGACTGTACAAAATGGCGGTGCGCATCGAATCCGCCGACTCCAGCAGTCCTCCGTACGTGTTCAGATGAATGAGTACGGCATCCGCGTCAAGCATTTGCGCCTCGCTCAGTCCGCGGCTGAGATAGATTTGGGTGGTTCGATTGATTTCCTTTTTGATATCAATCCGGTAGATATGCGACGGATTCGCACCGGATTGTGCAAAAACCTGCCCAATCAGCCCGGCAAGCAGACATACAGCCCAGCGGCCTGTATGACGGATAGTTAAGTGTCGAAGTTTCATTTGTTATAAAATAATTGGTTATGCGAATCGGCAGTTAGCAGTTCGTAGGGGCGAAATGCTTTCGCCCGTAT
>JAISEZ010000191.1 GCA_031263835.1 Tannerella sp. | reverse complement strand
GTGCGTTATTTTTACTGATTATGTGGCTCGCCGGCTGCTCCGCAAACGGTTATGCACAGCGTACGGTTCAGGCGGAAGGGTATATCACGGATTCGTTGACGAATGAGGCCCTGCCCGGCGTATCGGTCTATTTGAACGGCACGACCTTCGGAACCGCTACGGGTGAAGATGGCTATTTCTCCTTCAGCGCACGGACGGACAGCGGCCTGCTGGTTGTTTCGGCCCTGGGCTACGCGGAACACCGGCAGCCCCTGCAGGCCGGCGCCAACCGGCTGGCGATACGCCTGCAGCCCGTCATCTACCAGCTGGCCGATGTGGTGATAAATCCCCGGAAAGAACATTATTCCCGGAAAAACAATCCGGCGGTGGAGTTTATCGAACAGGCCGTCGCCCGGCGGAATCTGAACAATCCGCGCAACCGGGACTATTACAGCTACGACACCTACGAACAGAAAATCCTGGCACGGAATGATTTCGACGAGGAAAAAGCCCGGAACAGCTGGATATACAAACGGTTCGATTTCATTTTTGATTATACGGACACGTCGGCGATTACCGGCAAAACGGTACTGCCCGTCTTCAACGAGGAAATCATCGGACAGACGTATTTCCGGAAGTCGCCGCACGCGGAAAAGCAGGTCATTCAGGGACACAGGCGCGACGGCCTGCTCGACATTCTGCCCGAAGACGGCACCCGGCAGTTTATCGAAGAAGTGTTCAGGGAAGTTGATATCTTTCAGGATAACATCCCCCTGTTTCTGAACCGGTTTGTCAGTCCGCTGGCCTCGTTTGCCCCCTATTTTTACAAATACTACCTGCTCGACACGCTGGACATCGGCGGCGAACCGTGTATCGCCATGGCCTTTGTGCCCTACCATTCGGAGTCGTTCGGATTCACCGGACACCTGTATATCACGCTGGATTCGACGTATTTCGTGAAACGGGCGGTCCTGAACGTTCCGAAGGACATCAACCTGAATTACGTCGGCCACATGACCATCGAACAGCGCTTCGACCGTACCG
Organism: Tannerella sp.; assembly: GCA_031263835.1. Classification (GTDB taxonomy): domain Bacteria; phylum Bacteroidota; class Bacteroidia; order Bacteroidales; family Tannerellaceae; genus Tannerella. Next base: position 2,909 of record JAISEZ010000191.1, on the reverse strand, counting down.
AAGACCGCCAGACCCGGCTGATGGCCAAAAATGACATCACCGTGGAGTTCCGGCTTACCGAAAAGTCCAAAGGCTTCTATGCCCGCCGGATGTGTCTCTATCACCGTCATTCCTTTTCTCCGCCCGCGGAAACGGCTGTTTTTGAGGAAGAGGCGCCGGTCACGGAAGCGGAGGAAGCGCGCAGGCAGCCGGAAGCGTTCTGGCGCGACCGCCGGATACGGGAAAAGGAAATACAGGAAACGTCCGTTGACAGGATGATGACGCGCCTGCGCGCCGTACCGGCCTATTACTGGACGGAAAAAGTCGCCGGCGCGCTGATTAACGGATATGTCCAGACCTCCGAAACGGACAGCAGGTTTGAGTTCGGCCCGGCGAACACGTTCATCAGCGGCAATTCGCTCGAAGGCGCCCGCTTCCGCCTCGGCGGAACGACGACGGTCAACCTCAGCCGCCGCCTTTTCGCAGACGGGTATCTGGCCTATGGGGCCGGAGACCGGAAACTCAAGGGCGACCTCATCCTGGAGTATTCCTTCAACGACAAGAAGACGTTCCGCAAGGAATATCCCTTCCACTACCTGCGGGCGGAATTCAGGCACGACATCAACCAGATTGGGCAGCATTATCTCTACACCAATCCGGACAACCTTTTCATGATGCTGAAACGGCGGCGCAACAACCTGATTACGTACATGCGGACCGCCGAACTGAGCTATTACCGCGAGCGCTACAACGGCTGGGGATACGGCCTTTCGGCGCGTCACGTGACGGAATGGGCCACGCCGGACGTTCCCTTCGAAAAAATCCTGCCCGACGGCAGCGCCGTTCCGGCCGGCCACTATCACTCCGCCCAGCTGGAAGGGAAGCTGCGCTGGGCGCCGAATGAAAAGTTCTACCAGTCGCGCAACTACCGCTATCCCGTCACGCTGGACGCGCCCGTGTTTACCCTGAGTCACATCTGTTCACCCAAAGGGCTGCTCGGCTCCGACTACCGTTACAACCGTACCGACCTCGGCATCCGGAAGCGCTTCTGGATGTCGCCCTTCGGATACATCGACCTGTACGGGCAGGCCGGCATGGTATGGGACAGGGCGCCCTATCCGCTGCTGATTATCCCGAATGCCAACCTCTCCTACAGTATCGAGGCGGAATCGTATGCGCTGATGAATCCGATGGAGTTTATCAACGACCGCTATGTTTCGTGGGAGCTTACGTATTTCATGAATGGCACGCTGTTTAACCGTCTTCCGCTCGTCAAATACCTGAAATGGCGTGAAGTATTCGCATTCCGGGGATGGTATGGCGGTCTGAGCGACAGGAACAATCCGGCCGTGGACGGTACCGGACTGTACCGCTTCCCCGCAGACAGCTACCTGATGACGGAAGGCCCCTACATGGAAGCCAGCGCCGGCATCGACAACATCCTCAAGGTGCTGCGTCTGGATTATGTATGGCGTCTTTCGTACCGCGCCCATCCGCATACGCCCAACTACGGCCTGCGCATGAAAATGCAGTTTTCTTTCTGAAAAGATTCAAAGATTCAATAGATTCAATGATTCAACAATTCAAAGATTCAACGGCGAAACGGCGGGAATAACCGTCGGGGACACGCCGGCATGAATCTTTGAATAATGCGAATCGGCAGTAGCGACGAAGGGCTGAAATGCTGAACAGCCGCTCTCAGAGAGAGCGTATCTAGCTAGGCAGTATCCTCAGGCATCGCAGGCAAACCCAAATAGGCCGGTCAAAAAGACAGCCGGCACCGTCATCCGCCCGAATCGGGCAGGCACGTTTTCCGGAACCGGCAAAGCTCTGTTTGCCTGCGATGCAGGCAGAGGGATGTGTGACGGCTTTTGTTACAGTATCCTGAGGATACTGCCTGGCCAGATACGCTCCCTCCGGGAGCAGCCCTCGCGTCTCCAGTGTCCCTGCCGTCTCTGCATCCGTTCGTTCGCACCCCCCGGTGCGATGTGTTCGTACCCTTCGGTGCGATGCGTCTGTATCTTTTTATTGGCAGCGACCGTGGAGTAACTCTTAGTCAGAGGTGCATTTCAAAATGTCGCATCACGCCGCAGGCGTAACCTGTGAATAACGCCGGGATTTATCCCGGTGGGCGGGAAAATGCATCTTCTTTCCATCACTCCGGAGGAGTTACCCGCCTGCCGGAATGCTCGGTGAGGGTAACACCTGACGGCGTTCGGAGAGAGGCGCACCGTCACCATCGGGATAAATCCCGGCGTTATTCACAGGTTACGCCTGCGGCGTGATGCGACATGTTGAAATGCACCCGACAACAGGTTACCTACATTAACAAAGAAAATAAGCGACACCGTAAAGTTTGGTGCAACCGGATAATTCCACGCTGTGGGGTTGCGTTGTCACCATATTTAATAACTGGAAGTATTTTTATCCATTTGCCTGCTTTTTTCTGACCTTCATGCGTCAATTTCGGATTGAAACGTCCGCCCAATGCCTGTATCAGCACGACAATCGCCGCCAATCCGGGCAACAAGTCCTCCTGATTTTATGACGGTTTGCTGCGAACGCTGTTGATAACGGCTTTCGGAGGTTTGTCTTCGTGTTGATACTTTATTCTCCATGTCCATGCACAAAACCATGCCGCATGCAGTATAAATACCTCAAAAAGGGGAAAATAGAAAGAATAATTATCCTTTCCTCCAACCGTTCCAATGTTTCCGGAGGAGAAAAGCAACCGCCCTTAACGTTAAATTTTCAGTTAAATCTTTCGCAAACTGTTTCCGGTTTCAAAACCTTTTTCTACTTTTGCCGCCGTTGTCATATAATAATATTAGGGCTACAAAAGTAATTATAGATAAAGAAGGTTTACAGGAAAAAGTGAAGATATACATGAAAATGGAAACAGACAGGATCATATATCACCCGTTTAGGCG
>JAISEZ010000141.1 GCA_031263835.1 Tannerella sp. | reverse complement strand
CAATAGTCCTTTCCTCATTAATCAAGTTTTGATATTCAATCATTTGGGCGCAAAAAAAAACCGCGCACCACATGACGCGTTCCAATTCCGGTGCAAATATATGAAAAAAAACAATACCTAATTAGTGATTAATGATTAGTGATTAGTGTTTAGTGATTGGTGATTGGCGTGAGTTGCCCTGAATCGGCACTATCTGATATTTCAACTGCCTTTCCGCCGATGCGCACCCCTCCCGTGTGAGGAAGGGGCGGGGGAGAGGTCAAAGCAACAGAATCAGCACGGAGAGCGCCGTGACCACGGTGATGACCGAGCGGAAGCCCTTTTCCGGCAGTTTCCTGACCACGTAAATCCCGGCGACTGCGCCGGCCAGCATGAAGGGGACGGTGTAGAGGTTGAGCAGCAGGGACGAAGCCGTGATGTTGTGCCACGCAAACACCTGTATCGGAATCTTCAGGTAATTAATTACCAGAAAGAACCAGGCGCTGGTACCGACGAAGGCATATTTCGGCAGTCTCACGGACAGCAGGTAAATGGCCATTACCGGGCCGGCGGCATTCCCTATCATGGTGGTGAAGCCGCCCAGCAGTCCGAACGCCGGCCCGTACCACCACCGTTCGGTCAGTCTGTTTTCCCGCTTCCCCCGCTCCGACCAGACCATCACGGCCATCACGACCGTCAGGCACGCCGCCAGCAAATGCTTGAACTGCGCCGGCGGCACAAACGAATCCACCGCCATCGCCAGCACAAAACCGCCCAGCGCCGAAGGCAGCAGTCTGAAAATGTATTTCCATTCCGCCGAACGCCGGTAATACGCCACCGCCAGCAAATCGGAAAAACACAGCATCGGCAGGATGACCCCCGTGGACGGTTTGGCACCGAACGCGAGCGCCATCAGGGGAATCATCAGCATGTTGATGCCCTGTATGCCTGTTTTCGACATGCCGATGAAGAAGGCCGAAAGAAAGAGAATGCCCCACGCCAGCGGGGTTTGTACCGAAAGAAACGTATCTGCCATCAGAGTTTGCCGGGTAGCGTTAAAACTTTTTCTTCCGCAACTCGAAGTCGCGTCCGAGATATTTCTCGCGAACTGTTTCGTTGGCCGCCAGCTCTTCGGCCATCCCCTGAAACAGCACTTTCCCCTCGAAAAGCAGGTAAGCGCGGTCGGTGATGCTCAACGTCTCGTGCACGTTGTGGTCGGTAATCAGGATGCCGATGTGTTTGTGTTTCAGCTGCGCCACAATCATCTGGATGTCCTGCACGGCGATGGGGTCGACGCCGGCAAAAGGCTCGTCAAGCATGATGAATTTCGGGTCGATGGCCAGACAGCGGGCAATCTCCGCACGCCGGCGCTCGCCGCCCGACAGGCGGTCGCCCAGGTTGCGCCGGACTTTCTGCAGGCCAAACTCCGCAATCAGGCTTTCGAGCTTGTCCTTCTGGTATTCCCGCGACGCGCCGGTCATTTCGAGTACGGAACAGATGTTGTCCTCGACCGTCATCTTCCGGAAAATCGACGCCTCCTGCGCCAGGTAACTGATGCCTTTACGCGCCCGGCGGTAAACGGGATAGCCCGTTATGTCCGTGTCGTCGAGAATGATTTTGCCTTCGTTGGGCGTTACCAGACCGACGGTCATGTAGAAAGTCGTCGTCTTGCCGGCGCCGTTGGGGCCCAGCAAACCGACGATTTCGCCCTGCTTCACGTTGATGGAAACATGGTTCACCACCGTCCGGTTCCGGTACTTCTTCACCAGGTCTTCGGTACGGAGTATCATTGGCTGTTTGTCATCCATATCTTCAGTTTTGCTGCAAAGGAACAAAAAAAACCTCACTTCCGCATCAACGGGAGCATTTCGGTGGAGGTAACGACCGTGCAGATAATTGATCAGTATCAGGCTTCGGGAGCCGGTTTGCTCACTAAGGCACTGCCTGGAAATTGAATCCCGAACTTTTAGGGGTTTTTCTTCTTTCGCTGTTATAGGGACGAAATTCTTTTAAGGTATATCTGTAATGAAAAAGATCAAATTCATTTTTGTGCTCGTTGCGATGGCCGGTGTATGGTCGACCGGCAGTTATGCTCAGCCGGCCGGCCGGATGCAGCCGTATGACCTGTCGAAAGACCGTCTCCTGTACGCAATCGGCTATTCGCATCTCGACACGCAGTGGAACTGGGATTATGTGCGCTCCATCGACGAGCTGCTGAAAAATATCATGACCGAAAATTTCGTGCTGTTCGAAGCGTATCCCGATTACGTGTTCAACTTCACCGGTTCGCGCCGCTACCGGATGATGAAGGAATATTATCCCGACCTGTATGAGAAGGTGAAAGAATATGTGGCCGGGGGACGCTGGTATATCTCCGGTTCGGCCGTGGACGAAGGCGAAGTCATTATCTCCTCGCCCGAATCCATCATCCGTCAGACGCTCTATGGATACAAGTTCTTTATGAATGAGTTCGGAACAGCCGGGCAGGACGCTATTTTTCCCGATATTTTCGGTTTCCCGGCCAATCTGCCTACCATCTGGCGACACTCGGGACTGATTGGCTTTTCTACCATCAAGTTGATGGGCAATTGCGCCGTTGGCGAACCGTTTCACGTGGGCGTGTGGACAGGCCCGGACGGGAGTCGCCTGCCCTCCGCTTTCAAGCCGGCGCACTACGTGAGCCACATCCCTGCCCGCTTCGACACGGACGAATACTGGAGCGGACGGCTGGATTACGATAAGGAGCAAACCGGCTATGCCTTCGACTACCGCTTCTATGGCGTGGGCGACGAGGGAGGAGCCCCGCTGAAAAACGACGTGAAACACGCGGTGGAATCACTCGGCAACCGGCCTGACAGTAAATTCCGCCTGCTGCTCACCTCCTCCGACCAGATGTTCAAAGACCTGACGCCGGAAATCGAAGCCTCCCTGCCGGTCTACAAAGGCGACCTGCTGCTGGTGGAGCACAGCAACGGCTCTTCCGTCTCGCAGGGGTTCATGAAGCGTCTCAACCGCAAGAACGAGAATCTCGCTCAGGCGGCGGAGCAGGCCGCCGCTGCCGCTGCCGTACTTGCCGGCAGTCCGTATCCCGCCGCCAGGCTGACCGACGCATGGGAGCTGGTGCTGGGCAGCCAGATGCACGATATTTTGCCCGGCACCTCGACGCCCAAGGCCTACGAATATTCCTGGAACGACGAGTTCATTGCCGCCAACCTCTTTTCTTCCGTCCTGACCGGCGGTATCTCGGCGCTTTCGGCCCGGCTCGATACGCGGGCGCAGGGACGTAGCGTCCTAGTCTACAATCCGGTGGCCACGGCACGGGAAGACGTCGTGACGGCGGAAATGACCTTCAACCGGGCACCCGAAAGCATACAGGTCTTCGGCCCGGACGGCCGGGAAGTCCTTTCGCAGATAACCGGGCGCGACGGCAACCGACTGAAGTTTATCTTCCTCGCCTCCATTCCTTCCGTGGGGCTGGCGGCCTACGACGTGCGTCCGGCAGAGGCTGTCGCGGCGGCAAAGAGTACGCTGGCCGTGACGGAACGTTCACTGGAGAATGTATATTATAAGGTGACGTTTGCCGACAATGGCGACATCCGTTCCATCTACGACAAAAAACTGAAACGCGAACTGCTGAGCGCACCGGCGCGGCTGGAGTTCCAGGCCGAGAAGCCGTCGGAATATCCGGCATGGAACATGGACTGGAAAGACCGGCAACTGCCGCCGGCAGGTTTCCTGAACGAGAATGCGTCGTTTCGCGTCGTTGAAAACGGGCCACTGCGCGTGGCGCTGGAGGTGACGCGCGAAGGACGCAATTCCCGCATCACGCAGACCGTTTCGCTGGCAGCCGCCGACGCCGGCCGCCGCGTGGAAGTGGACAACTGCATCGACTGGCAATCAAGCGGCGTATGCCTGAAGGCGGCGTTTCCTCTCACGGCGGTCAACGAATACGCCACCTACAGCCAGGGCGTAGGCACGATTGCGCGCAACACCAATCACCCGCGCGAGTTTGAGGTGCCTCATCACAACTGGTTCGACCTGACCGACCGCTCGGGAAAATTCGGCGTTTCCATCATGGAAGACTGCAAGTATACGTCCGACAAGCCCGATGACCATACCCTGCGCCTGACGCTGATGTTCACCCCCGAAACGGGCGGCCCGAATCCCCAGGCCACGCAGGACTTCGGCATTCATTACGTGAAATATGCGATTGCGGGACATGCCGGCGACTGGCGGCAGGGGGAAACGTGGCGTCAGGCTGCCTTTACAGACAGGCCGCTGATGGCCTTCGAAACGTCGCCTCATGCGGGCAGTCTGGGGAAACAGCTTTCCCTCCTGTCGGTCAGTAACCGGAATACGGGTGTGATGGCGTACAAGCAGGCGGAACGCGGCGACGGGTGTATTGTCCGCGTCAATGAACTGAGCGGCAGCAGGCAGAAGGGCGTGAAGATCGCTTTTCCCGCGACGGTAGTGGATGCCTGGGAAGTGGACGGACGCGAAGAACGCACGGGCGACGTGACTTTCACGGGCGATGGCCTTACGGTCGACCTGCCTGCTTATGCCATCCGGAGTTTTGCCGTGAAACTGGCGCCGGCGCCGACGCCGGAAGAGACGCAAATCCCCGTCACGCTGGCATACAACGACGACGCCGTGTCGTTCGACGACAACCGTTCCGACGGGCGAATGGACCGGACGCGTGGGGAGAGCTTCCGCGACGCCACCTATCCTGCCGAGGAGATGCCCGCCGGCGAGTATGTCTGCGGCGGTGTCCGTTTCCGGATGGGCAGCTACGAAGACGAAACGAACAACGTGGTGGCCTGCACGGGTCAGGAAATCGCCCTGCCTGCCGGCGGCTGCAACAGGCTTTATCTCCTGGCGGCGTCGAACCGGGAAACGGAGGCCGAGTTTCGCATCGGCGACCGGCGTGTTTCCCTGCATGTCGGCGGCTGGACGGGCTATGTCGGTCAGCACTACAACCGTCTTTACGGCCCGGAATGGAAGCTCGAGGGTCTCACTCAGCCGTATGTCAGGAAGGATGAAATTGCCTGGTTTGCGTCGCACCATCACCGGGGTTACCCGTCCGAAAACGCGACCTACCGGTATTGCTATATCTATCGCTACAAACTCGACGTACCGCCGGGCGCCACGTCGCTCACGCTGCCGGACAGCGACGACATCAAAATCTTTGCCATCACCGCCCTCGGCAGTGGCAGGCAGCATGATGACATCACGCCCCTGCAACCGCTCTACGACGATTTCGGCAATCATCCGACATTCACCCTGCGAAAATAAGGCGGGGGCACGGTGCACGATTTTGAGTGCAGGGCGCAAGACAATGACCACGCGGTATGGATAACTCATGCCGCGGTTATAGATATTCGTACCATGGTACGGATCATTCATACCACGGTATAGATGATTCATACCGTGGTACAGATCATTCATACCATGGTGCAGATCATTCATTCCACGGTACGGATAATTCATACCATGGTATGAATAACTCATACCGCAACGGTAATTAAATGGACATTTTGGGATAATCAGTGATCGCATCGGGCACGGACGATGCCGAAAAGCCGGTGGATTTAATGAATGTAGAACGCGCTTTGTCCGGTAGTGCCACCGGTTCAGTTTTCCCGGCCGTGCAAATAAATTGATCAGTATCGGCGTCAGGAGCCGATTTACCCATTACCCATTAACCGTTAACCACTAACCATTAGTATGATTTCCATTCCTTTTTTGATAGCTGCTTCGTTGGCGGGAATCAGGCCGTAGTGGCGTTCGGGGAGCGCTTTCTTGAGGCCGGCCAGGACACTGTCGAGCGTCACCATCGGGACAATCTTCAACAGTCCGCCCAGCACAATCATGTTGAACGTCTTTTGCATGTTCAGTTCCGTAGCGGCATCCATGGCGTCAATCCGGCAGACGCGGAGGTCGGTGCGCTGCACCGGTTTGTGGATGCCGTAGCTGTCGTATATCAGGATGCCGCCGGCCTTTACCTTCGACTCGAACTTGTCCATGGAAGGCTGGTTCAGAATCACGGCAATGTCGTATTCGTTCAGTACCGGCGAACTGATGCGGTCGTCGCTGATGATGACCGTCACGTTGGCCGTACCGCCACGCTGTTCGGGGCCGTAGGAAGGCATCCAGGTCACTTCCTTGCCTTCCATCAGTCCGGAATAGGCCAGGATTTTACCCATCGAGAGTACACCCTGTCCGCCGAATCCGGCAATAATAATTTCCTGTTTCATTTCCAGTCAGTGCTTACTTGTTTTTTAAATCTCCCAGAGGATAGAAGGGAAACATGTTTTCTTCCATCCACCGGTTTGCCTCCGGCGGCGTCATTTTCCATCCCGAAGCGCAGGCCGATACAAATTCCACAATCGAAGTCCCCTTGCCCGCCATGGAGTTTTCGAAAGCCAGGCGCAGCATCCGTTTCGCTTTCCGCACGGCGGCGGCCGTATGTACGCTCTGGCGGGTCACCAGACACGTCCCCTCGACCTGCGCCAGGAGGTCGGAAATCTTCAGCGGATATCCGTGCAGCGCGATGTCGCGTCCATAGGGACAGGTGGAGGTCGGCATCCCGGCCAGCGTGGTGGGCGCCATCTGGCCGCCGGTCATGCCGTAGATGGCGTTGTTGACAAAGACGATGACGATGTTCTCGCCCCGGTTGGCGGCGTGGATGGTTTCGGCCGTGCCGATGGCCGCCAGGTCGCCGTCGCCCTGGTAGGTGAACACCATCCTGTCGGGATTCAGCCGCTTGACGGCCGTCGCGAGCGCCGGCGCACGTCCGTGGGCCGCCTCAATCCAGTCGATGTCCAGGTAATTGTAGGCAAATACGGCGCATCCCACGGGCGAGATGCCGACGGTTTTCTCCGCCATGCCCGTCTCTTCCGTGACCTCCGCAATCAGTTTGTGTATGACGCCGTGACTGCAACCGGGGCAGTAGTGCATGGGCGTATCGTTCATCAGCCCGGGTTTTGCGTAAACCAGGTTTTCCGGTTTAATCATTTCATTTGCTTCCATTGTTCAACCAAGCGTTTAAAGAAAAAATCTCAGAATATACTGTACAATTCTCAATAAGGCCGCCACTCCGCCGCAAACCATGAAGACCGCGCGGCTCTCGACGGCAAAAAAACAGATGATGGCCGCAACGGCCAGCAGCATGAAGAGCAGCGTCAGCACTTCATCGGCTTTACTTCCCCGTATCATGCGAATTTCTCTTCGATAGCCCGGACGATTTCGTCCGGCGTGAAAACAATCCCTCCCAGACGGCCGAAGTGTTCGACCTTCACTTTTCCATTGACTGCCAGGCGGACGTCTTCCACCATCTGTCCGGCATTCAGTTCCACCGACAGCATGCCTCCGACCCTGCCGGCATACGCGGCGAGCGGCGCTTTGGGGAACGGCCACAGGGTAATCGGGCGGAGCAGTCCCAGCCGGAGTCCCCGGCTGCGCGCCGTTTCAATCGCCTTCTGGCAGATGCGCGCTGCCGAACCGAATGCCACCAGCAGGTATTCGGCGTCGTCGCACTGGTATTCTTCGTATCGCACTTCGCCGGCTTCTATTTCGCGGTATTTCGCCTGGAAACGGTTGTTTTTCCGTTCCATAATCACCGGGTCCAGTTCCAGCGAGGTGATGATGTTCGGTTGCCGTCCGGCCGGTTTCCCGCGCGCTGCCCAGGGCGATTCGGCGTCGATTTCCGCGCCGGTTTTGCGGGGACGGAACGGCGGCAGGATGACTTTTTCCATCAGCTGGCCAATCATCCCGTCGGCCAGTATCATGGACGGGTTGGCATAGCGGAAAGCGAGGTCGAAGCCCAGCGCCACGAAATCGGCCATTTCCTGCACGGACGAGGGCGCCAGGGTAATCAGGCGGTAGTCGCCGTGTCCGCCGCCCTTGACGGTCTGGAAATAGTCGGCCTGACTTGGCTGGATGGTTCCCAGTCCCGGGCCGCCGCGCATGACGTTGACGATGAGGCAGGGCAGGTCGGCGCCGGCAATGTAGGAGATGCCTTCCTGTTTCAGGCTGATGCCGGGGCTGGAGGAGGAGGTCATGACCCGCTTGCCGGTTGCCGCGCCTCCGTACACCATGTTGATGGCGGCCACCTCGCTTTCGGCCTGCAGGACGACCATCCCGGTCGTTTCCCAGGGTTTTTCGGCCATTAATGTTTCCAGTATTTCCGACTGGGGGGTGATGGGATATCCGAAATATCCGTCTGTTCCGTAACGAATCGCTGCATGGGCAATCGCTTCGTTTCCTTTCATGAGCTTTATATCTTCCATATCTGCTGTTCGATGGGGGCGCAAGTTCATCCGATTTTGACTCTGTAAACCGTCAGGCAGCCGTCGGGACAGACTGCGCCGCAATTGGTGCAACCGGTGCATGCTTCGGGTTGCTTCATATAAACATAATGATAGCCTTTATCGTTCACTTCGCGCGGGTGAAGCTCCAACACATCCGACGGACAGGCCGCCACACACAGGTCGCATCCCTTGCACCGCTCCCCGTTCACGACTACGGTTCCTTTTACTTTCGCCATAATGAAATCACTTTTTCGTACAAGGGTGCAAAGATAGCATTAAAAATTCAATGATTCAACAATTCAAAGATTCGAGGATTTAATGATTCAGGGTGCATTTTATATGGCAGGAGCGTCTCCGGACGGGTAGTGACGTGCAGGTCGTGACGCGCGGGGTCAAACGAATCCGTAGCGCCATTATGAAGTGCACTTTTTCCCGGCCGGGGACTTTCCTGTTCCAAAAATAATCGCTACATTTGTTTGCTTTTTGAGAATAAGGGCTTACATTGTATATCTGCGTGATATATAGCCTGTAATAAAAAAATAATTGAATGAGTGACGAAGAATTGAATGTAACGAGTGATGAGTATTCATCCAAAAATATTCAGGTATTGGAAGGGCTGGAGGCCGTTCGGAAACGCCCCGCGATGTATATCGGCGACACGGGCGAAAAGGGCCTCCATCATTTGGTCTATGAAGTAGTAGATAATTCGATAGACGAGGCGCTGGCCGGTTATTGTTCGAACATTGACGTGATTATCAATGAAGACAATTCCATTAAGGTGACGGACGACGGACGGGGTATCCCGGTCGATTACCACGAGAAGGAAGGCAAATCCGCGCTGGAAGTAGTTTTGACCGTGCTGCACGCGGGCGGAAAGTTTGACAAGGGGACTTATAAAGTCTCCGGAGGATTGCATGGTGTCGGCGTTTCGTGCGTCAATGCACTTTCTTCCCTTTTGAGGGCGGAAGTACACCGTGACGGTAAAATCTACATGCAGGAATTTTCCATCGGAAAGCCCCTGGCCGACATCCGGGAAATCGGCACGAGCGACCGCACGGGAACAACCATTCTGTTCAAACCCGACACCGCCATCTTTACCGTAACGGAATACAAGTATGACATCCTCGCCAACCGCCTGCGCGAGCTGGCTTTCCTGAATGCGGGCATACGGCTGAGCCTGACCGACAGGCGGGTCCAAAAGGACGACGGAAGCTACAAAACCGAACTTTTCCATTCGGACGAAGGATTGAAGGAATTTGTGCGTTACATCGACCGCACGAAAGAATCCCTGATTCGCGATGTAATTCATATTGTGACCGAAAAACAGGGCACTCCGGTGGAGGTTGCCATGACGTACAATACGTCTTACAACGAAAGCGTCTTCTCGTTTGTGAACGATATTCACACGATTGAAGGCGGAACGCATCTGGCCGGATTCCGGCGCGGACTGACCCGCACACTGAAGAAGTATGCCGAAGATTCCAAAATGCTGGAGAAGGCGAAGGTGGAAATTCAGGGCGACGACTTCCGCGAGGGGCTGACGGCGGTCATTTCCATCAAGGTGGCCGAACCCCAGTTCGAAGGTCAAACCAAAACCAAACTCGGCAACAACGAGGTCATGGGCGCGGTGGATATGGCTGTCGGCGAAGCGCTGGGGTATTATCTGGAAGAACATCCGAAGGAAGCGAAAATCATTGTGGACAAGGTGATTCTGGCAGCGACGGCGCGGCAGGCGGCGCGCAAGGCACGCGAACTGGTGCAGCGCAAGTCGCCCCTGACAGGCGGCGGTTTGCCGGGGAAGCTGGCGGACTGTTCGTCGAAAGACCCGGCCGAATGTGAACTGTTCCTGGTCGAGGGAGACTCGGCAGGCGGCACGGCCAAGCAGGGACGCGACCGTATCTTTCAGGCCATTCTGCCCCTGCGCGGAAAAATCCTGAACGTCGAGAAGGCGATGGACCATAAAATCTTCGAAAGCGAAGAAATACAGAACATTTTCCGGGCAATGGGCGTGACCATCGGCGTGGAAGACGACCCGAAGGCGCTGAATCTGACCAAGCTGCGTTATCACAAGGTAGTGATTATGACCGATGCCGACGTCGACGGCAGCCATATCGCCACGCTGATTCTGACCTTCTTTTTCCGCCGGATGCGCGGACTGATTGAGAACGGGTATGTTTACCTGGCCACGCCGCCGCTGTATCTCTGCAAGAAAGGCAAAGTCGAAGAATACTGCTGGACCGACCGCCAGCGGCAGGCGTTCATTGACCGCTACGGCAGCGGAAACGAAAGCCAGATACATACGCAGCGCTACAAAGGTCTGGGCGAAATGAACGACCACCAGTTGTGGGACACGACCATGAACCCGGCCAACCGCACGTTAAAGCAAATCACCATAGAGAACGCGATTGAAGCCGATTCGATTTTCGCCATGCTGATGGGCGAAGACGTCGGCCCGCGTCGCGGGTTTATCGAAGAAAATGCCACGTATGCGAATATAGACGCATAAAGGTCAGCTGTATGGAGAGTTCAGTCCGTCCCTCTGATTTGGAAATGCTCCGGAAGGAAGCGGATGAGTATGTGTCCGCGAAGGAAGCGGCCCCGTTACCCCGCATCGGCATTTCCGCCAACAGGAGGGACGGACTGTCCTGTATTGCCGAACCCTACTGTCAGGCCGTCCTGCTGGCCGGCGGCGCGCCGCTGCTGGTACCGGTGATGACCGGCGTCGGGGCGCTGGCGGCCGTGGTGGACACGCTCGACGGGCTGATTCTTTCCGGCGGCGGGGACATGGACCCGGCCTTTCTTGCGGAAGAGCCGGCGCCCGGACTGGACGGCGTCGACGCCTTCCGCGATGCGTTTGATTTTCTGCTGCTGCGTCTGGCGTTCGTCCGTCAGATTCCGGTACTGGGGATTTGTCGCGGGCATCAGGTCATCAACGTGGCTTTCGGCGGAACCATCTATCAGGATATTCATGCGCAGTTTTCCGCTGCCGCGCTGCCGCACAGCCAGACCGAACCGCGCCACTGCGCCACGCATACCGTCACCCTCGCGGACATTCCCTCGAAACTGCGCGCCATCGTTCCGGGAAAAAACGAATGGGCGGTCAATTCGCTGCATCATCAGGCGGTGAAGGACGTCGCGCCCGGGTTTGTCGCCACGGCCACCGCCGCGGACGGCGTCAACGAAGGCATTGAACTTCCCGAATATCCCCTGTTCGGCGTGCAGTGGCATCCGGAACAGATGGCCGCCGCCGGCGATGAAGAAATGCTGTCCGTATTCCGTTTCCACGTCCGGCAGGCGGCTGTTTTTGCCCGGGCCAGGCGGCTGCACGACCGCATCCTGACGATTGATGCGCATACGGATGCGCCGATGGTCTATGCCGGTGATTTTGACCTGGGCGTGCGCACCGGCGGGACGTTCAACCCTCCGTTTTTCGAAAGCAAGGTCAATCTTCCCCTGATGGAACTGGGGCGGCTGGACGCGGCCTGCATGGTGGCCTACATTCCGCAGGGCGAACGCACGGACGCGGCTTGCCGGCAGGCGTGGGACTATGCGCAGGAGCGGCTTTCGCAGCTTGTCCGGCAGGAGCGGCTTCATCCCTCCCGCGTGGGCATTGCCCGCACGCCGGACGACCTGCTCCGCCTGAAACGGGAAGGGAAAAAAGCCATCGTTTTGGGCGTGGAAAACGGCTATGCCATCGGAAAGGACCTCCGCCGCCTGACGGCGCTGAAGCGGCAGGGCGTTTCTTACATGACGCTTTGCCACAACGGCGCCAACGACCTCTGCGATTCGGCGCTCGGCGAGCCGGAATGGGGCGGGCTGAGTCCCTTCGGGAAGGAGGCTGTGCATGAAATGAACCGCCTGGGCCTCCTGATTGACGTTTCCCACGCCGCCGAAACGACGTTTTACGACGTGCTGAAGGAAAGCCGCGCGCCCGTGATTGCCTCCCACTCGTCCGTCCGCGCCCTCTGCAACCATCCGAGAAACCTGACGGACGACCAGATTCGGGCGCTTGCGGCGAAAGGGGGCGTGGTGCATATTTGCCTCTACACCGGCTTTATCCGGGAAAACAGCGGCGAAACGGGATGTCCCGAAGCGACGCTGAGCGATGCCCTCCGCCATATCCGTCACGCCGTCCGGCTGGTGGGGGTGAATCATGTCGGTATCGGTTCCGACTTCGACGGCGGCGGCGAGCTAATCGGCTGCCGCGCGGCAAACGAACTGATACAAATCACCGTCCGCCTGCTGGAGGAAGGCTATTCGGACGAAGACCTGCGGAAAATCCTGGGCGGAAACCTGCTGCGCGTCATGCAGGAATCAGTGATTAGTGGTTAGTGATTAGTGGTTAATGATTAGTGATTTAGTGATTAGTAGATAATAGTTAGTAATGCGAATCGGCAGTAGCAACCAGGGGCTGAAAGCCCGGCATATCCCAGCCCGGTGGCAACGCCCCGGATATGGATGGGCACACCCCGCCCCGCGCCCTGAAAGGGCAGTATACATTTTAAAGAATAAAATATCAACACGGAGACACGGAGAACACGGAGAAGTATACGGCGGAACACCGTATTTTCTCCGTCTCCTTCGTGCAGGAAAAGAAGTTATCCGGAGGCCACAGCGAAGGAACTTCATTTCGTCGCTGTGCGCTCTCCTAATTCATAATTTACAATTCATAATTCACATCAGGGGCTTCCGGAGGATATATTCTCCGGTGAACGGGTATACCCGCCGGCGAACCGGTATACCCGTTGGCGAACCGGTATACCCGTTGACAAACCGGTATACCGGCTGGCGAACCGGTATACCGGCTGGCGAACCGGTATACCGGCTGGCAAACCGGTATACCGGCTGGCGAACCGGTATACCGGCTGACGGAAAGATATATCCGCCGGCGGGATTCCATCCTGTCAGAGTAGCGCTTTGTTTGCTTTGCGCGTGCTTCGTTCTGCTGTCCGGAAATGCGCAGATGAACGATTCCGGCTTTCCCGATTTGAATACCTTCAGGGTAATCATGGATTCGGCTGAACTCGACCTGCGCGCTCCCCGTCCGCCGCTGATTGGCATTTCCGTGTCCCGTACCGGCAGCGGAGGCGCCCAGCTGGGAGCGACGTATATCCAGGCCGTGCTGAAAGCGGGCGGAGCGCCCGTCGCGATTCCCGTCATGACCGACACGAAAGCCCTGCGCGGGATGGTCATGCACCTGGACGGCCTGATTCTGAGCGGCGGCGGAGACGTGGACCCGCTCTGGTATGACGAGGCGGCGCATCCGCAGCTGGGCAGGGTCGATTCGCTGCGCGACGTGTATGAGTTCCGGCTGCTCAAACTGGCGTCCGACCGCAACATTCCCACGCTGGGCATCTGCCGGGGCGAACAGGTGATGAACGTTTACTTTGGAGGAACATTATATCAGGATATTGCCTCCCGGCGGGAGATGAACGCGGGCGTGAAACACCGGCAAAGCCTGCCGCCCGACCATGTTTCCCATACGGTGACGGTTGCGCCCGGTTCCCGGCTGGCCACCCTTATCGGCGAGGGAACGAAAAGCGTCAATTCCCTTCATCATCAGTCCGTCAGGACGGTAGCGCCGGGATTTCGCGCGGCGGCCTGGGCGCCGGACAGCGTGGTGGAAGCCATTGAAGCATGGCCTCTCCGGCCGATGCTGGGGGTACAGTGGCATCCGGAACAGCTGACGGTGGCCGGCGATACCGTTATGGAAAAGATTTTCCGGTTTCTGGTGAACAAAGCAGATACCTTCCGCCTGGCCAGGGAGATACACGAACGCATCCTGTCCATCGACACGCATACCGATACGCCCCTGTGGTTCAACCGTCCCGGTTTTGACCTTGCCCGCCGCGGCCCGAACCGGGTCAGTCTCCCCAAAATGGAGGAAGGCAAGCTCGACGGCGTCTATCTGGCCGCGTACATCGGGCAGGGCGCGCGCGATTCGGCTTCGCTGGCCAGGGCCGCGCAGGACGCGACGGCGCTGATTGAAAGCATCCACGGGCAAATCAAGCGGAACAGCGACCTCTGCGAGCTGGCCGTCACGCCCGACGATTTCGTCCGTATCAGGAAGGCGGGGAAAAAAGCCATCTTTATCGGCATTGAAAACGGCTACGCCATCGGCAGGGATACGGCGCTGCTTGCGAAATACAGGGAGATGGGCGTTACTTATCTGACGCTCTGTCACCTGTATGACAACGACATCTGCGACACGTCCTCTTCCCGTACCCGGGGAGAATGGAACGGCTTGAGTCCGTTCGGCAGGGAGACGGTGCAGCGGATGAATCGTCTGGGGATGATAATCGACCTGTCCCACGCCTCGGACAGCACGTTTCGGGAGGTGCTGGAGCTGACAACCGCACCGGTCATCTGTTCGCACTCGTCTGCAAGGGCGCTGTGCGACCATGACCGCAACCTGACGGACGACCAGCTGCGCGCACTGGCGCGGAACGGCGGTGTCGTTCAGGTGTGTCTCCTGAACCTCTATCTCCATAACGACCCCGAAAAGGCGTCGCTGACGGATGCCGTCGAACACATCGACCATATCGTCCGGGTGGCCGGCATCGACCACGCGGGTATCGGTTCCGACTTTGACGGCGGCGGCGGCGTCCCGGGACTGGAGGGTAGCAACGATTTGATTCAGATAACGGTCAAGCTGCTGGAAAAAGGCTACTCCGAAGAGGCTATCGCCAAAATATGGGGCGGAAACTTCCTGCGGGTAATGCGAACGGTACAAAAAACAGTGATTAGTGATTAGTGATTAGTGGTTAGTGAGGGGCAGTTGGGTTGCCTGAAGTATAAAACAATGAAACAATGAATAGAATGATTTATTTACTGATTGGATGTGTGTTTCTGTCCTGTTGCGGACGGAAACCGGCGGCGGAGAAGACGGCTATCCCCGTCGCGGAAGTGAAAGGCGCATCTTCCGTTCCCGAATTTGACGCGGACAGCGCGTATGCGTATATCGAGCGTCAGGTAAGTTTCGGCCCCCGCGTGCCGAATACGCCGGCACACAGGGCCTGTGCCGGATACCTGGCTTCCGAGCTGGAGCGTTTCGGTGCGAAACTTTATGTGCAGGAGGCCGTGCTGACCGCCTACAACGGCGACCGCCTGCAGGCAAGCAATATCATCGGCGTTTTCAATCCCGAAAAGACCAGGCGGGTGATGCTGTTTGCCCACTGGGATTCCCGTCCCTATGCCGACCACGACGAAGACCCGGCGCGTCATCGCCAGCCGATTGACGGGGCCGACGACGGTGCAAGCGGCGTGGGCGTGTTGCTCGAAATCGCCCGCCGGATTGGAATGACGGGCTTTGACGGCGGGATAGACATCTTCTTTTTCGATGCGGAAGACTACGGTACGCCCGAGTTCCTGAAAGAATCCAGGCCGGATACGTGGTGTCTGGGTTCCCAGTTCTGGGCGAAAAATCCGCATGTGCCCGGCTACAGCGCCGGCTACGGGATATTGCTGGACATGGTGGGCGCTCGCGGCGCCACTTTTCACAAGGAACAGACGTCGGTGCGTTACGCGGCGCCGATGGTCGAAAACGTATGGACAACCGCCCGCAACCTGGGATACGGAAAGTATTTCATCAACCGGAACGGCGGCGGCGTGACCGACGACCACTACTACGTGATTACGGGGCGCAACATCCCCTGTCTGGATATTATCAATTATGACCCGGATACGCCTCGCGGCTTCGGAAGCTACTGGCACACGCGGCACGACACAATGGACAACATCGACCGCGAAACCCTGAAAGCCGTCGGACAGACAATATTGCATGTCATCTATAATCATTAACCGTTAACCATTAACCATTAATCATTATGACAATAAACGAGATACAGGAACAAATCATCGAAGAGTTTTCCATTTTCGACGACTGGATGGACAAGTACGCCCTGCTGATTGAGACGGGCCATTCGCTGGAGCCGCTGGACGAAAGTCACAAGACGGCGAATAACCTGATAGAAGGCTGTCAGAGCCGTGTCTGGTTGCAGGCCGACCGGACGGCGGACGGTCGGATTGTCTTCCGGGGCGAAAGCGACGCTCTGATTGTAAAAGGGATTGTTTCGCTGCTGATAAAGGTACTGTCCGGCCACACCGCACAGGAAATTCTGGAAGCCAATCTTTATTTCATCGAGCAAATCGGGCTGAGGGAACACCTTTCACCCGTCCGCTCCAACGGGCTGGCCGCCATGCTGAAACAGATGCGGATGTATGCGCTGGCCTTCCGTGTAAAAGAGGAAAACCGGGGATAAGCCGTTTTTTCCCTTTAGTGACAAACGGGGTATTCCAGCCAGGCGCCCTTGAATCTTTGAATGATTGAATCTTTGAATGATTAAATCTTTGAACCGGCGGAGAGGACAAGCGCCGCCACTTTCCGGCGGTCGGTCTGTAGCGTTTCAAACTCGGAAAGCGCCGTACCCGTTCCCATCGGGACGTTTTCGTTGCGGAAGGTCATCCGGCTGCGACGGACGCTGCGGGCGGACGCATGAAACTCGGTCGCTTTCGTT
>JAISEZ010000294.1 GCA_031263835.1 Tannerella sp. | reverse complement strand
GTAATGAAAAAAGCAACTTTACAAATCCTGCCGGCGCTGTGCCTGTTATGTACAATGTCGTGCAACAGTGACGACCGCGACCTGCAACTCACGGGCGAAAACGGCAAACCCGGCAAAATCAGCTGCAGTGATTATGACCGCGGCAGAAACGTCTATCTTTACTATCAGGGCAACCGGCTTTCCGAAATAAAGGAAAAAGGAGGTTCCATCCTGCGTTTCAACTATGAAAACAATGAACCGGTATCCGTCTCCGTCTCTCCCGACGACAGGAATGTGGCAGACGGACACGGGTCGACGGTGTTCAGAAAGGAGGAAGGCAACCGGATTATGATTGAATCCTCCGGCGAACCGAGTTTCGAACTGTACCGGCGGGAACTGGAACTGGACGAAAACCGTATTCCCGTAAGAATAACGGAAGCAGGCGTCTATTCCCGCGGAGCAAACGGAGAACTCATCCGGGTCATGGACGGACAATATTATGCGGAATTTACGTATGACCCTGCAACCCGGCAACTGCTGAAACAGGTTGTCCATGACAAAGGCACCTCCGAAATAACCGCCGTCTACGAGTACGAATATGACGGGAATACAGGCGCCGCATCCAGGATAGACCTGCCGCTCTGGTACTGCGCTTACATGGCATACAGGAACAGGGATTTCAAAAGCACCTGGAACTGGCTTTTCCTCAGCTATTCCGGTAATCCTGTCAGGGAAACAGGCATCTGGACGGACGGCGAACAGCGCATCTATAACTATTCCTACCAGTACAACAGCGAGCATACGCCCGTCTCAATGGAAACCGACCTGTTTGGCCGCATATCCATTGCCTATTAAGCAGTGATTAGTGATTAGTGATGAGTGATTAATGATGAGTGGTTAGTGATTAGTGATGAGTGGTTAGTGAGTCAGTCGGTTTCCAACACCCGACACTAATCACTAATCACTAACCACTCATCACTCATTACGTTTTTTTGAGGAAAACTATTTCCGGCAGGAAGGTGCTCCGTTAACAACAAAGCCGTATATTTGCATTCCCTGCGTATAAAATGAATGATTAATGAATGATATGACTGAGGTTGAATCAAGGATAAAATCGCTTCGTGAAGAACTGGAGCAGCACAACTACAATTACTATGTGCTTTCCGCTCCGACGATATCCGACGTCTTGTTTGACAGAAAAATCAGGGAGCTGCAATGGCTGGAGGAACAGCATCCGGAATTTGCCGACCCCTGTTCGCCGACGCAGCGCGTGGGAAGCGACCTGTCGAAAGACTTTGAACAGGTGGCCCACCGCTACCCGATGCTCTCGCTGAGCAACACCTATTCGGAAGCCGAAGTGACGGAGTTCTACGAACGGACGGCGCGAACGCTGAACGAACCCTTCGAACTAGTCGCCGAACTGAAATATGACGGGACTTCCATCTCGCTGATATACGAACGGGGACGGCTGATACAGGCCGTCACGCGCGGCGACGGAACGCGCGGCGACGACGTGACGGCCAACGTGAAGACCATCCGCTCCATCCCGCTCCGGCTGCTGGGCGAGGGCTATCCGGAGCGGTTCGAGATACGCGGGGAAATCGTCCTGCCCTGGATGGAATTTGAACGGCTGAACAGGGAACGCGAACAGCAGGAAGAATCCCTGTTTGCCAATCCCCGCAACGCCGCAGCCGGTACGCTGAAGCAACTCAACCCGGCAATCGCGGCTGTCCGGCGACTGGATGCCATCCTGTACTCCATGCCCGGCGAATCCCTGCCCGCGGATACGCACTTCGGCAATCTGCTGGCCGCGCGCAGCTGGGGGCTGAAAGTGTCCGACGCCGCGCAGAAATGTGCGACCCTGCAGGAGGTATTCGACTACATCGCCCGCTGGGGCGCGGAACGCAGGAACCTGCCCGTGGCAACGGACGGAATCGTTCTGAAGGTCAATTCGCTGCATCAGCAGCGTAACCTGGGGTTTACGGCGAAAAGCCCGCGCTGGGCAATCGCCTACAAGTTTCAGGCCGAGCAGGCCTCCACGCGGCTGAACACCGTTTCGTATCAGGTCGGACGGACGGGCGTGGTGACGCCGGTGGCCTATCTGGAGCCGGTACAGCTGGCCGGAACAATCGTCCGGCGCGCCTCGCTGCACAATGCGGACATCATCGCCGGACTGGGCCTGCACCTCGGCGACCGGGTGTTTGTGGAGAAGGGCGGCGAAATCATTCCCAAGATTACGGGCGTGGATACGGACGCCCGCTCCACCCTGACGGGTGAAGAGGTATGCTTCATACGCCAGTGCCCGGAGTGCGGCACGACGCTGGTACGTCCGAACAGGGAAGTCGCCTTTTACTGCCCGAACGAGTGGGACTGTCCGCCGCAGGTCAAAGGGAAAATCGAACACTTTGTCACCCGCAGGGCGATGAACATCAACATGGGGCCGGAAACGGTCGAAGACCTGTACAATATCGGTTACGTGCACAATGCTGCCGACTTGTACACGCTGAAGGCCGACAATCTGCTGCTGATGGAGCGCTGGGGGAAAAAGAGCGTGCAAAACCTGATGGAAAGCGTGGAAGCATCCAAACAGGTGCCGTTTGAAAGCGTGCTCTACGCGCTGGGCATCCGCTATGTCGGCGAAACGGTGGCCAGGCGGCTGGCCTACGCCTTCACGTCGATGGAGCAGCTGATGCAGGCCGGTTTTGAATCGCTGACCGAAATGGACGAAATCGGTGAGCGCATCGCCCGAAGCGTGATAGCCTACTTTGCCGACGAACGCAACCGGGCGCTGGTGGACCGCCTGCAGGCATACGGCCTGCGGATGACCATCCACGAGGAAGCGCTGGCCGCACGCTCAAACCGGCTGGAAGGGCTGACCTTCGTCATCAGCGGCACGTTTGCACATCATTCGCGCGACGAATACAAGTCGATAATCGAGCGTTGCGGCGGAAAAAACACAGGCACCATCTCCGGAAATACGGATTACCTGCTGGCCGGCGAGAACATGGGGCCGGCCAAACAGGCCAAGGCCGCGAAGCTGGGCGTCAGAATTATCCAGGAAGAAGAATTTCTAAAAATGATAGAATGATATTCACCGAATATTTTATAAACAGGCAAATAGAGAGGCTGCAGAAAGCCTCCGGGACAAGGCGGCCGTGCTACCGTGCGCTGGACGACGTGCGGCACATCCTTATCCTGTGCGACGTGTCCGACTGGAAAGCGGTAGAGACCTGTATCCAGACCCTGAAAGCGATGAAGAAAAGCGTACACGTATGCATCTATACCCCGGAGCAGGACCATTCGCGGATATGGGATTACGGCTACCTGCTGGTGGAGGCGAAGAAGGACATTGACTGCTGGGGATTCCCGAAGAAATACATTCTGGAACAGCTCCGGCATCTTCCGGCGGACATGCTGCTGGATTTAACCGCCAGCGAAGCTCCTCCGGCGCTGCGTTACCTGATGCTCCGGCATCCGGTCACGTTCAAGGTCGGCGCCAAGCATGCTTCGGGCAGGGACTGGTACGATTTCTCCATCGTCGTGGAAGACGGCGCGCATGACATCCCGTACCTGTTCCGGCAAATCCTGAATTATTTGCAGGTGATTCGCTCCAAAAATCCTTGAATACGAAACATAAACAGAAACAGTTGATTTTCGATGATACATACAGATTTGAAAGGGATGGGCGTTGCCCTGGTGACGCCGTTTAGAGAAGACGGCAGCGTGGATTTCGAGGCGCTGCAAAAACTGGTAGAATATCAGGTGCAGAACGGAACGGACTATCTGGTCGTTCTGGGCACGACTGCCGAAACGCCCACGCTGGCCGGAGAAGAGAAGGCGGAGATTGTTCGCCGGATTGTCGCGCAGGTTCGCCGGCGCATACCGGTCATACTGGGCGTAAGCAGCAACTGCACGCGCGAGGTGGTAGGGAAACTGGAACAGGATGATTTCCGCGGCATTGACGGCATCCTGTCGGTGGTGCCCTATTACAACAAACCCTCGCAGGAAGGAATCTACCGGCACTACCGGGCCATTGCCGAAGCCACGCCGCTGCCGCTGATACTGTACAACGTGCCGGGACGGACGGGCGTGAACATGACGGCGGAAACGACACTGCGCATCGCCCGCGAGTTCGAGCAGGTGGTGGTGGCCGTCAAGGAAGCCTCCGGCAACATTGTCCAGATAGACGGCATCATCAGGAACAAACCGCCGCATTTCGAGGTGATTTCCGGCGACGACAGCATCACCTTCCCGCTGATTGCGCTGGGCGCCGTGGGCGTCATTTCGGTGATTGGAAATGCGCTGCCGGCGGAATTTAGCCGGATGGTACGTCTGGCGCTGTCGGGCGATTACGAAAATGCACGGGTGATACACTCCCGTTTCATCGAACTGTTCGAGCTGCTCACGGTCGACGGCAATCCGGCCGGCGTAAAAAGCCTCCTGCATTTGAGGGGATACATCGAAAACAGGTTGCGTCTGCCGCTGGTGCCGACCCGCATCCCCACCGGCGAAAAAATCCGGGAAGCCCTGCAACGGCTGAGCATCCAATAAACCCCCGTTCACCGGCAGCGTCTTCGCCATAGCCGTCAGGCCATACTCTGTACGGGATGGTTTTGTGCATGAACATAAAAAAATAAATCCGAAATGTCCCCCGGAACATTCTGCCGCACGTTGCGCGAGACGGTTCACCATGGGTAGCCGGCCTCCTGCAGCGTGCAGGAGGCCGGTCACCCTGTGTAGCCGGCCTCCCGTTGTAGCCGGCCTCCCGTAGCGTGCAGGAAGCCGGCAACACTGTGTAGCCGGTCTCCTGCAGCGTGCAGGAAGCCGGCAACACTGTGTAGCCGGCCTCCCGCAGCGTGCAGGAAGCCGGCAACACTGTGTAGCTGGCCTCCCGTAGCGTGCAGGAAGCCGGCAACACTGTGTAGCTGGCCTCCTGCAGCGTGCAGGAAGCCGGCAACACTGTGTAGCCGGCCTCCTGCAGCGTGTCAGGAAGCCGGTCACCCTGTGTTACCGGCCTGCCGCAGCGTGTCAGGAAACCGGTCACCATGAAATATGCTAATGGACATTTGAGGATAAATGGCTCTATAACGAATTGTGTGGGTAAAGAGATTTATATACAGACAGGGTCAACGGTTGCTTATGCGTGACGCGATATGGTTCTGTGCACCGGCACGATGGCAGTTTCTACCGGAAATACTGGATTTTTGAAACACGGAGACACAGAGAACACGGAGGCCGGTTCTCCGGCGG
>JAISEZ010000292.1 GCA_031263835.1 Tannerella sp. | reverse complement strand
TGGCAGTGATATGAAGAAAATACTTATTTTATTATGTCTGGCCCTGGTATGCCACCGGGCGACGGGGCAGCGTTCCCCGCAGTTTGAGTTGCCCGGGCGGCTGTTTCAGGAGGGGAAGGAGTTTTTCGACTTGAAGAACTATCCCGGTTGCGCCGACAAGCTCACGGCATACAGGGAACAGTCCGCCGACCCTGATTTGATACAGGAGGCGGACTACATGCTGGCGTTCATCGCCTTCGAGCAGGGGCGCAAGGACGCCGGCGAGGTGCTGGAACATTATCTGGAGACGTATCCGGACACGCGCCACCGCAACGAAATCTGTTTCCTGCTCGGTTCCGTCCGTTTTGCCGAGGCCGCTTATCAGACGGCGCTCTACTGGCTGAACGAGTCGGATATGGACCGGCTCAGTCCGGCGCAGGGCGAAGATTACGTTTTCCGGATGGCCTATTCGCTGTTGCAGCTGAACAACCTGAAAGCGGCGCAGCCGTATTTCCTCCGCCTCCGGCAAACCGGGACAGCTTACCGCGAAGCGGCCTCCTACTACCTTGCATACATCAACTATGCACAGGGAAACTACAAGGATGCCCTGAGCGAGTTTACCGAGCTGAAGAACCGTCCGCTCTATCGCGAACAGTGCCTTTATTACATCACCCAGATTCAATTCCTGCGGAATCAGTACGACCGGGCGATTGCCGGCGGCGAGGAACTGCTGGAAGCCTATCCGAACAGCAGCAACAATACCGAAATATACCGGATACTGGGAAATGCGTATTACCGTCAGGGCAATCAGGACAAGGCGCTTGCCCTGCTGAGCAGGTATGCGGAATCGGCCGAAACACCCCTGCGGGGCGACCTCTATCTGCTGGGCGTGTGTCATTATAACCGGAAAGATTACAAAAAAGCCGTTCGGGCCTTCTCGGAAACCGTCAAGGAGCAGGATGCACTGACCCAGAACGCCTTTCTGTACCTCGGCCAGTGCTACCTGAATCTGGACGACAGGAACAACGCCCGGATGGCATTTGAATGGGCGGCGACCACCACGTTCGACAAACAGGTGCAGGAAACGGCCCTGTACAACTACGCCCTGCTGATTCACGAAACGTCGTTTTCCGGTTTTGGCGAGTCGGTGAAGATTTTCGAAGACTTTCTGAACGATTTTCCCGAATCCCGTTATGCGGACAAGGTAAACGACCATCTGGTGGAGGTTTATCTGACAACCAAAAACTATGAATCGGCGCTGGCTTCCATGGATAAAATCCGCCAGCCGAGCGCAAAAATACAGGCCGCCCGGCAAAACGTGCTGTTCCAGCTGGGGACGCAGACCTATACCAGTCAGGAACCTGAGCAGGCCATCGACTATTTCGACCGCGCCCTTGCGATGAACAGGCAGGATGCGAACGCATACGCCGATTCCTATTTCTGGCGGGGAGAGTCCTACTATCGGCTGAATGAATTTGACAAGGCGGCGTCCGACTTCCGCGCCTTCCTGACCAACGCCCGCGACCGTTCGGACGAGACCTCTGCGCTGGCCAGTTACAACCTGGGATACTGCTACTTCAAGCAGCAACGTTACGAATCGGCGTTGTCGGCTTTCCGGCAGTATGTCGACCTGGAAAAGAGCCTTTCCGCAGCCTCCTACGCCGATGCATACAACCGGATTGGCGACTGTCAGTTCCACAGCCGGCAGTTTGCCGCAGCGGAAGAAAGTTATTCGAAAGCAGCTTCCCTGCAACCCTCGTCCGGCGACTATGCCCTTTACCAGAGAGGATTTGTGCTTGGATTGCAGAAAGACTATCAGGGAAAAATCGTCATGATGGACCGGCTGATTCGCGAATATCCGGAATCCTCTTACGCCGATGACGCCCTGTTTGAAAAGGGACATTCATACGTCCTGCTGGAGAACTACGAGATGGCGGCGGAAGCCTTCCGTCAACTGATTGCGAATTATCCGCAAGGCACGCTGGCACGCAAGGCCGGCCTCCAGCTGGGCCTGCTCTATTTCAACAGCAACCGGCC
Source organism: Tannerella sp. (assembly GCA_031263835.1). Lineage (GTDB taxonomy): Bacteria > Bacteroidota > Bacteroidia > Bacteroidales > Tannerellaceae > Tannerella. The sequence continues at coordinate 2,770 of JAISEZ010000292.1, read as the reverse complement.
GGAGATGGCGATAGACGAGTACAAAAAAATCATCTCGCACTACCCGGGCAGCGAAGAAGCCAAAATCGCCCTGCAGGATTTGAAATCGGTCTATGTGGACATGAACGACGTGGCCTCGTATGCGGCGTATGTCAACTCCCTCGGCGGCGACGTCCGGCTGGAGGTGAACGAGCAGGATTCGCTGACCTATTTTGCGGCGGAAAAACTGTTCATGCGGGGCGACAATGCCGGCGCCCGCAGGAGTTTGCGGAGTTACCTGAATGACTTCCCGCGCGGCGCCTTCAGTGCGAATGCCAATTATTATCTGGCGCAGATAGCCTTTTCACAGAAGGAATATCCGGAAGCCCTGCAACGCTATGGCGCTGTACTGGCCGGCGGAGAGACGAAGTTCCGGGAAGAAGCGCAGGCGCGGAAAGCGGAAATCGAATATCTGGAGAAAGACTACGCGGCGGCGATGAAGAGTTTCAAGCAACTGCAGGAAATAGCCGAATCCGTTGAGAACCGCGATGCGGCAAAACTTGGCGTGATGCGTTGCGCACAGTTTACGGGTCAGCAGTCGGAAGCGCTTCATGCGGCCAATGAACTGCTGAAAAGCGCCAAACTGTCTCCCGAAATCGAAACGGAAGCGCGCTACCTGCGTGCGAAGTCGTACATCGCACTGAACGAAAAGCAGAAAGCCGAAGCCGATTTGGCCGTCTTAAGCAAGAACACGCGGACGGTTTACGGCGCGGAAGCCCGGTATCTGCTGGCGCAGTCCTATTTCGACCGGAACGAAACCGACAAGGCCGAAAAGGAACTCGCCGATTTCATCGGCAAGGGAACCACCCACCAGTACTGGCTGGCGCGGGCGTTCATTCTGCAGGCGGACGTGTACATCCGCAAGGGCGATGACTTTCAGGCGCGTCAATACCTGACAAGCCTGCAAAAGAACTACAAGGGCAGGGACGACATTGCCGGCATGATAGAACAGCGATTGGGGAAACTAAAACAATAAAGGAATAATGGTCAGGAAAGCGCAATCATTAATCACTATACAAAGGACAATGAGAGCAAACAAGATACAGATATTGGCGATAGCCGTGCTGTCGGGCGTTTCCGTTTACGTTGAGGCGCAGGAACCGGACAACCGGCTGAACCGGGAAATGACGCTGGAACGCGAATACGACCCGACCGTACAGGACGCAAGCAAAGTGAACCGGCTGCCCGAAGTGAAAGACCCGGAAGTGACCAAACGGCCGATAGACTATTCGCCGTTCACCGTCCCGGCCGACCCGGAGAAAGACCTTACCGTACTGCCGTCCGGCAGCATCCTGACGGAAATTCCGTACAACAGGCGTCGCGGCTATTTCCATTTCGGCGGCGGGATGTTCATGAACCTGAACGGCGATGCGGGATACCACCTGCTGGATACCGACAGGGACCTGCTGAAACTCTACCTCGCCCATCATTCCACGAACGGCGAGGTCGAATACCTGCAGGAAGGCGCGGGCAAGCAGAACGCTTTCCTGAATGACAACCTGGCCGGTCTCGGTTTCCGCCACCGTTTCGCGAGCAGCGCGTTACACCTCGGTGCGGAGTACGGATATACCGGATTCAACTATTACGGTTTACCGCTGATGCCGCTTACATCTTCGCTGCCGGGAGGATGGGACATTGCCGACAGCACGGCCGACCGTTCCGCCCGGCAGGCCAACCAGACCGTTCACCTCCGCGCCGGCATTCAGTCGAAGGAAAACGCCAAGACCGGTTATACGCTGGATGTGGACTGGGTGCATTTTTCCCAGAAATTCGGACAGACAAAAGCGCTGAAAGGCATCAGCGAAGACCGGGTGACGGGACTGCTTGACCTGAATTTCCGCCTCGGAGAAAAGGAGCAGCGTGCAGGCATCACCGCCCGGCTCAACTATTTCAATTATGTCTATCCGTTTGTTCGCACGGACGCACTCCCGGGATACCGGAATTATCTGGAAACGACGCTGACGCCCTATTACCGGATTGACGGCGAGACGTGGCATGTGAAACTGGGTGCGAACGTCATGCTGATTGGCGGCGATTCGTCGCGGATATTCGTTTCGCCCGACATCGCGGCGGAAATGCAAATCGCCGACCGGACGGTCTTTTATGTGAACGCCGGCGGCGAAATCGGCTCGAACGACGCTTACGGACTGTCGCGCCGAAACCGTTACATGGATTATTTCGGTGCGACGTTGCCCTCGCGCACATGGCTGGATGCGACGGCGGGCATCCGGAGCAGCGTGACGCGCGACTTCCGGCTGCACGTGTTTGCGGGATACAGAATTACCGAAAATGAAGTCTTTTTTATACCCGCCGACAGAAACGTGGCAAGCGATTTCGGCCATTACATCACGGCTTTCCAGCCGGACGTTTCCGAATTTCGGGCGGGTGCGGCAGTGAGCTATTCCTGGCGGCAGCAGGTAGATTTTTCGTTGAAAGGCGTCTACCACAACTGGTCGTTCAGCGAAGGCGACGAAGCCGCCCGAACTTATGAGCAGCCTCCGAAGGACATGAAAGCGTACGGTCGTCCGGCGCTGGAACTCCATGCGGACGTGACGGTGAAACCCGTCCGGCCGCTGACCCTGACGCTGGGTTATTATCTGGGCGCGGAACGCTATACGCTGGTGAACCGTCAGGAAGAGAAAATGGGCAACCTCAACGACCTGAACCTGACGGCCGCCTGGAACTTCAACGACACGTTCGGCGTGTATGCAAAACTGAACAATCTGCTGTTTCAGAAGCAGGAATTGTGGGC
>JAISEZ010000275.1 GCA_031263835.1 Tannerella sp. | reverse complement strand
ATACTGCGTGCGGGCTAAATGATAATCCCAAAATGTTCATTAGCGCTACGTTGTAGCCCTGCAGCGGCTTCCCGCAGCGTGCGGCGACCGACTGACGGCGTACAGTGGCTTCCCGCAGCGTGCGGCGACCGACTGTAGGGGTACATTTGATTCCCGCAGCGTGCGGCGACCAAATGTAGGGGTACATTTGCTTCCCGGAGCCTCCGGCAACTCATATTCAATCCTCCGGATTGCGACTGCGACATTCTTGAAATGTACCTCTGTGTCCTCTTTCTTTTGATTAATTGAAAGGAATACCGTAATTTTGCCAGGGATAAAAAAACGGATAGCCTCCGGTTTCAGCCGGGAGACAGGTAATTAATAATAAAACGCATGTTTATGAAAATGAAGAGCTGTATACTCTTGGTAATGATGGCTGTGATGGCAGGTATCGCCGCGGCGCAGCCGGCCGGGAAACCGGTATTGAAATTCAACAAAAACGGCAAATTCCGGATTGTCCAGTTCACCGACACTCACCTGCGGGGCAACTGCGCGCAGAGCGACAGCGTACTGGTACTGATTCGCCGGGTGCTGGAGATGGAAAAGCCCGACTTTGTGATTTTCACGGGCGACGTCATTCAGCGCCAGCCCGTGCAGGCGTGGCAGAACATTGCAGACGTGTTCGCGGAGACCGGAATCCCGTGGGCGGCCGTGCTCGGCAACCACGATAACGAATACGGTATCTCGTATGCGGAAAACATCGAACTGGCGTCGAAACTGCCCTACAGCCTTACGGAAAACGGCCCGACGGACCTTTCCGGCAACGGAAACTATGTGATCAGGGTACAGGCTTCCGGTTCCGACAAAACGGCGACCGCGTTCTACTGTCTGGACGCGCACGGTACCATCCGCACCGATCAGGTGGAATGGTACCGCCACGAAAGCAAAAAGCTGACGGCCGAAAACGGCGGCAAGCCCCTGCCCGCCCTGGCGTTCTTCCACATCCCGATACCCGAATTTTCGATGGTGGAAAGGAAATACGGCTTCAGCGACGAAAAGGAGAGCGCCATGATACCGAATCCGGGACTGTTTGCCGCCATGCACGAAGCGGACGACGTGATGCTCATGCTCGCGGGACACGACCATAACAACAATTACATCGGCTGTTTTCAGGAAATATGCATGGCCTACGGAAACATCACGGGCTGGATGAGTTACGGAATGATCGGGCGCGGCGCCCGCGTGATTGACCTCTTTGAAGGCGAGCGGCAGTTTGAAACGTGGATTCGCAGACTCTACGACTTCGAGCAGGATAAGGAAATCTGGGTACGTACCGCCGACACGGGCCGCAAATTTTTTGTCTTCTACGAAAACCGGCGACTCATTTACCGGGCGAACGGCGTAAACTGACAGCCCATATTTTATTCTATACTTCACACGGCATGGTTTTGTGCACTGGCATGATGGCAGTTTCTACCGGAAATACTGAATTTTTGAAACACGGAGACACGGAGAACACGGAGGCCGGTTCTCCGGCGGAACGCCGTATTTTCTCCGTGTCCTTCCGTGCAGGATAAGAGGTTGCACAGAGGCCACAGAGGAGGAACTTCGTTCCGCAGAACGACGAATCTCCGTGTCCTCCGTGTCCTCCGTGTCTCCGTGGTGATAATTTATTTTCGAGTGATTGACGTAGATTATACCCATACAAAACGTTATAGAGCCATATTTTGGGTTCAATGGAAAGACGGCATGATTTCCGTTTGCTGTATCCGCCTGAATTTTTCGTAAGCAGCCGGCGTGAGGGGTTGCGGATAAGACATCAGCCATAAATGCACAGCCGGCGTTTCCCTGTGGTATGGCGGCTGGTAATGGATGATTTCATTGTCTTTAAATCCTTTCCGGTGATAAAAACGCTGTCGGCGGCGGGTGATTTCGTCTGTCACGGGTTCAATTTCCAGCAGTACCGGCAAATCGCTTTCGCTCATCCATTCGGACAGGAAACGACTCCCGTATCCGGCCGAACGACAGTCCGGATGAATGGCAAAGTGTTCTACATAACGCAGATCGCCGCAATCCCACCAGCCCAGAAACCCGGCCGGCAAATCGCCTTCTACCCAGGCTTCCAGCGCATACGCATCTATGGAAAACAGACGGCGCTGGTCTTCCGGCGAACGGCGTTCGGAAAGCGGAAAGGATGATTCGCAGATTTCACAGAAAACCGGGAACAACGGATCGTCTTCGCTTTGTATGACTGTTTTTCTCATTGTATTCACTTTTCACAATGGCCTACATGTTCCAGATTCTCCAGGATTCATAGGCCTGCAGAATAAGCATTTCCAGCCCGTTTTTCAGGGTGCAGTCCCTCTTTCGCCCTTCCCGGAGAAATGCGGTTTCGTCCGGATTGTAGAGCAAGTCGTACAGCAGATGGCCGGAGGTCAGTAAATCGTAGGGAATGTCGGGAGACTGCCCGACGTCCGGATACATCCCTACCGGCGTGGTATTGACAATCACCGTGTACTGCTCCATGATCCGGGGCGTCAAGTCCCTGTACGCAAGGCAAAACTCCTTTTCCGTGCGTGAGACAAATACGGGATTGACGCCCAGCTGCTTCAATCCGTGGAATACGGCTTTCGACGCCCCGCCCGTTCCCAGAATCAGGGCGTTGCGATGCGATTCACTCAGCAGCGGCGCGATGGATTGCTTGAAACCGATGATGTCCGAGTTATAGCCTTTGAGTTTCCGCCGTCCAAAATGTCCCCGCACAAACTTTATCACATTGACCGCCCCGATCACGCGGGCATCTTTGTCAAGATCGTCCAGTCGCGCGATGACCTGCGTCTTGTAGGGCAGCGTGACGTTCAAGCCGCCAAGCGACGGATTTTCACGCAGCACGTTTCCCAGTTCCCGGATGTTTTCTATCTGGAAGTTGAGGTACTCCGCATCCGTATTTTCCAGGGCAAACTTCCGGTTGAAGAAGTCTTTCGAGAAGGAATGTTCCAGCGGATACCCGATCAAACCGTATTTTGTTCTCATAAGCCGCGCAGATTATCCGATGTAAGCGGTCACGTTGTTTTCGATGCGCGAGAGCAGGTTGCCGGTGTTGGCCTTTACGAAGGCTTCGCCGGTGATCTGCTCGAACAGCTCAATGTAGCGGTTGCTGATGCTTTCCACGATTTCCGGCGTCATGGCCGGTACGGCCTGTCCCGGCTTGCCCTGAAAACCGTTTTCCATCAGCCATTCGCGGACAAATTCCTTGGAGAGCTGTTTTTGCGGTTCGCCTTTGGCAAAACGCTCCTCATAACCGTCACGGTAAAAGTAACGCGACGAATCGGGCGTGTGAATCTCGTCAATCAGGTAGATTTTCCCGTCACGATGACCGAATTCGTATTTCGTGTCGACCAGAATCAATCCGCGTCCGGCAGCGATTTCCGTCCCCCGCCTGAACAGTTCCAGCGCGTATTTCTCTATCACGGCATAGTCCGCTTCCGGAATCAAACCCTTTTTCAGGATGTCTTCCCTGGAGATGTCCTCGTCATGCGCGCCCTGAGCGGCTTTCGTCGTCGGGGTAATGACCGGCTCGGGGAACGGCTGGTTTTCCTTCATGCCGTCCGGAAGCCGTATGCCGCAGATTTCGCGTATGCCGTTCCTGTATGCCCGCCACGCGCTCCCGCAAAGATAGGCGCGCACAATCATTTCGACCGGAAAACCTTCGCACTGCACGCCGGCCGTCACCATCGGATCGGGCACGGCCCGCTTCCAGTTCGGACAGATGTCTGCCGTCGCATCCAGAAATTTGGCCGCCAGCTGGTTCAGCATCTGACCCTTGTAGGGTATGCCTTCGGGCAGTACGACGTCAAATGCCGAAATCCGGTCGGTCGCCACCATGACCAGTACTTCGTTGCGGATGACATATACATCGCGCACTTTTCCGTGATATACGCTCACCTGCCCCGGAAAGGTATATTCCGTTCTTACTAATGCCTTTTTCATATTCTCTTTCTCTGATTATTTAGTAGTTAGTAGTTAGTAGGGGCGAAATGCTTTCGCCCGCAAGGCAGCCGGCGAAAAAGCCGCATGTCTCCATACCGGGATACGGCAACAGGCGCTGCAACTGCCAGGGCCATTTGATTTTGTATATGAACTGATGTATCCATTCTACTAACTACTATCTACTAACTACTAACTACTAACTACTATCTACTAATTCCTGTTTCCTGATGAAGCCGTTTCCGCTTTTGCATTTTCATACGCCTCCACGATGCGCTGCACCAGCTTGTGACGGACAATATCGTTTTTCGTAAACTCCACTTTCCCGACGCCCTGCACTTTCCGCAGTACCTGCATGGCCTGCACCAGTCCGGAGGCGGCCGTCGGGGGCAGGTCGATTTGCGTGACGTCGCCCGTGACAATCATTTTGGCGCAAAGTCCCAGCCGCGTGAGAAACATCTTAATCTGCTGGGCGGTTGTGTTCTGAGCCTCGTCGAGAATGATCAC
>JAISEZ010000271.1 GCA_031263835.1 Tannerella sp. | reverse complement strand
GCCGGCGTGATGACATCGGACGAGGTTCATCAACTCGGTTTCCTGCTGCCCGGCTTTCCCGCCGGCTGCCCGCCTGTACGGGCGAACACACAGGTTCGCCCCTACTGACTGTTACTGTTTACATTAGTACTCGTTTTTTTATTCTTCTCCATCTACTTTGCGGCGATGTCGCCAAAACATTTAGCGACGTCGCCAAAACATTTGGCGATGTCGCCAAAACTCTTGGCGACGTCGCCAAAACATTTAGCGACGTCGCCAAAACATTTAGCGACGTCGCTAAAACATTCGGCGACGTCGCCAAAACATTCGGCGACGTCGCCAAAACATTCGGCGACGTCGCCAAAACTCTCGGCGACGTCGCCAAAACATTCAGCGACACAGCCGAAATGTCCGGCTATACAGTAAAAACGTCTTTCGACGCCACCATAACAGAAGCTGAAAATCTTCTCCCTGCCTTTACCGCCATGTCAAAGAACGCTGCGACTTTCCCGGCTGGAAGGGCCGTTTGAATCACAGCTGCAAATGCAGAAAATAAAATTCAAACATTCCATGATTCAATGATTCAAAAATTCAAGAGTTTCCGGCAGGTTTTGAATCTTTGAATCATGGAATCTTTGAATTTTTATATCCATGCACAGAATCATATTGCGTACAGTCAAAGGCCAAAGAAAGCGAGCGGTCTTTGAGACGCCGCCATTTTATCCTGCCGGAAATTTGGCGGCTAAGAATCTTTGCAGTACATTTGCACGGACATTCCAGTTAAGCATGAGATGAAAACGAAACAGTATATACTCTTTTTTTTGATCTGCACTTTTACAGGCGTTCAGATAGACGCGCAGGATCTTAATTTTAATGAGGAGATTCGCCGGCGTATCGAGAGCGGCGGAAAATCACCTGCCGCCACCCCGCAGGATACTTCGCTTCACAGAAATCAACCGGTCGAAATGCCGGAGGAACGGGAAGAGGAAAAGGTGGAAGAAGCGGAAGAGACGGAGGAACTGCTTGAACCCCTCGACGAGGGGGAAGATTTGCCTGAACAGGATACGGTAAAACCTTATGAACCGGTATACGAGCCTCTTGTCATTCCGACGCCGACCCCGTCGCCGGCCGTGCTCTACTGGTCAAGATATGCCTATCTGTATGACACTTTCGGGCCGGAGGTCACTTTTCGCGACACCCTCATCGTCAATCCGCTTTTCATGCCGCTTGTTTTCAAGGAAGGACACATCCTGCCAATGGAAGAAATTAAGCTGTATCAGCCGGATGATACCGCGCAGAAGCCCTGGGAAAAACCGCTTTATCCCCAAAAGAAATGGTTTGAGAAAGACCTGTTAAGAATACAAATCGAGGAAATGGCTTACCGCTATCTCCAGCGTAACTGTATGGATTATTTCCGGTACAGCGTCCAGAACCTGCCCAACGAAACGATTCATTTCATCCGGAAGGAAGAAACGGTCGAAGTGCCGGTCGAAAAGAGAGGCCTCAGTCCGACGGACTACATCCCGCCGGCCAAATTCATTCCCGACCGGAGATACTGGACTTCTACCTTCCAAAGCGACCTGAAATTTACGCAGAACTACATCTCGCCCAACTGGGCGGGCGGTGGCGTGAGCAACATGAATATCCTCGCGAAGAATCTGTTGCAGTATAATTATTCAAAAGACAAAATAATCTTCAACAATACGATGGAGTTAAACGCCAGCATGTATAACGCGCCCAAGGATACCCTGCGGGACTACAAAATCGGAAGCGACCTGTTCCGGTATTACGGCTCTTTCGGCTACCGCGCGTTCAACAAATGGTACTATTCAATCAACATGGAGTTTTTCACCCAGATGTTTACGAATTTTCAGGAAAACACCACGGTGAAACAGGCGGCGCTGCTGGCGCCCTTCACGGTGAAACTCGAACCCGGTATGGTCTATAACCTCGTCAAGACTTACCCGCAACGGAAAGACCGTTCGCTGAACATCAACCTCACGATTTCCCCGTTTTCATATAAATATATGTATAGCGTCGACCAGACGGTTGATTTGGGAAGGCACGGTTTCCAGAAAAACGGGAACGATGAGTTTGAACACCGCTTCAGCGAGTTCGGTTCCACGCTGCGCTACGACATGACGCTGCGACCCAACCGGAATGTCGGCTGGACGTCGAATTTTAACTATTTCACGAGTTATACGCATGTCAAGGCCGAATTTGTCAATGCACTGAATCTGGCCATCAGCCGTTATTTTTCAACCCTGATTACGCTTCATCTTCGCTACGACGACGGCGTGGCCAGGACGGAAGATTACGATTCCTACATCCAGTCCAACGAGACGTTAAGTTTCGGCTTTCTCTACAGGTGGTGATGCGCTCTCTTTGTATGAATAAAAAAGTGAAAGAACAAGGCCCATATCCGATTTTATCACTACTTTTGCCCGCATTTTGCACTGTTGAGATGACAAAACATGCATAAAACGATTCAACATACCGGTACCGTTGAACGCATCGAGCCTGCGGTCGTTTACGTTCGAATTGTGCAGCCGCCGGCTTGCAGCGGCTGTCATGCCGGATTGTCATGCCCCGTTTCGGAAGGAAACGGCAAAACCGTCGCCGTCGAAGATACGACGGGCCGTTTCGCCGTCAATGAGGAAGTGCTCCTGCACGGCCGGCAGGGTATGGGTATGCAGGCCATTCTGTTTACCTGCGTATTTCCGATGATACTGGTCGTGGTCGCTCTGGCAGTCGCCTTCGGACTGACGGGCAACGAACTGACCGGCGGAAGTATCGGCCTGTCGGTTTTACTTCCTTATTACGGGCTGATGTATATACTGCGCAACAAACTGAATCGAAAATTCGTCTTTACCGTTTCTAAAATCCATTATTCATGACGTCTATAATCATCTATTCCGTTCTGTCGCTGGGAGCCATCGGGACGCTTGAGGCTGTTATCCTCTACTTTGTTTCCCAAAAATTCAAAGTAGAAGAAAATCCTCAGACAGGCCGGATACAGGAAGTCCTGCCGGGTGCAAACTGCGGCGGCTGCGGCTATCCGGGCTGCGGCGGATTTGCCGAAGCCTGTGCAAGGGCCGATTCGCTGGAGGGATTGAACTGTCCCGTCGGCGGACGCGAGACAATGAACCGCGTAGCGGCCATTCTGGGGACGGAAGCCGGAACCAGCGTAGCAAAAACGGCTGTCGTACGCTGCAACGGAACGTGCGAGGCGCGTCCCCGGCTCAATGTTTACGACGGCACGAAAAACTGCGCCATTGTCGCTGCGCTGTATGGCGGTGAAACGGGCTGCTCCTACGGCTGTTTCGGTTACGGCGACTGTGTCCGCAGCTGTCAGTTCGGCGCCATTCGAATCAACCCGTTGACGCAAATCGCCGAAGTGGACGAGGAAAAATGCACCTCCTGCGGCGCATGTGTGAAGGCCTGTCCCAAGCGCCTCATCGAATTGCGCAGGAAAGGCCCCAAATCACGCCGCATCTATGTCTCCTGCGTAAACAGGGACAGGGGCGGTATTGCCCGGAAAGCCTGTGCCAGCGCCTGTACGGGATGCACGGCCTGTCAGAAGAAGTGTGAATTTGATGCGATTACCGTTTCGAATAATCTGGCTTATATCGACGATACGAAATGCCGTTTGTGCCGCAAGTGTGCGCCGGCGTGCCCCACCCGCGCCATCCACGAACTGAATTTCCCGCCCCGGAAAGAAAAAGAAGAAACTATTCATACTTGAGCTGATTTTACTGATGTTAAAAACCTTTCGAACAGGTGGGGTTCATCCACCGGAAAACAAACAGGCAGCCAGTCGGAAAATCACCGCGTTGCCGTTACCTGCGCAGGTCGTCATCCCGCTGAACCAGCATATCGGGGCGCCGGCGGAAGCGGTTGTCAGGAAAGGAGACTCCGTTAAGGTCGGTACGTTACTGGCCAGAGCCGACGGCTTCGTTTCGGCAAATATCCATTCTTCCGTATCCGGCACAGTTCAGAAAGTCGGCGACGCAATTCAGGGAAACGGCGCCTCCGCGCTGTCTGTCTTTATTGACGTGGAGGGAGACGAATGGGAAGAAACGATTGACCGCACTCCGACAATCGTACGGGAATGTACGCTTTCCGGAAAGGAAATTATCGGCAAAATAGCGGCGGCCGGTATTGTCGGACTGGGCGGAGCGGCCTTCCCGACGCACGTCAAACTGTCGCCGCCTCCCGGCAGCAGGGCCGAGGCGCTTGTGATTAACGGGGTTGAATGTGAACCGTACCTCACGTCCGACCATGCGCTGATGATGGAGAAAGGAGAAGAAATATTGACCGGCATTCGTCTGTTGATGAAGGCTATTCAGGTGAATCGCGCCCTTATCGGCATTGAAAGAAATAAACGGGACGCGATTGACCTGCTGACGGCGCTGACTGCCGAAAAATACAGGGACATCGAAGTCGTTCCGTTGAAGGTGAAGTATCCGCAGGGAAGTGAAAAACAGCTGCTTGATGCGCTTCTCCGCCGCAAGGTGAAAAGCGAGGCATTGCCTGTTTCCGTCGGGGCAGTTGTACAAAATGTGGGGACGGTATTTGCCGTATATGAGGCCGTGCAGAAGAACAAACCACTGATAGAACGGGTTGTAACGGTTGCCGGAACGGAGATTTCCCGGCCGGCCAATTTGCTGGTACGGGTCGGGACGCCTGTCCGCGCGCTCCTCGACGCCACCGGCGGACTGCCCGATACAACCGGCAAGATTATCAGCGGCGGCCCGATGATGGGGCGGACGTTTGTCGGCGCGGATGTTCCGGTCACCAAAGCGTGTTCCGGAATACTGGCGTTCCCGGCGAAGGACGCCGACCGTAAACCGGCGGAGCCTTGCATCCGTTGCGCCAAATGTGTGCAGGCCTGTCCGATGCGGTTGAATCCGGCGCTGCTGATGGATGTGACCCTGTATGAGAAATGGCCGGAGGCCGAAGAGAATTACATCGTCGACTGCATCGAATGCGGCTCGTGCAGTTATACCTGTCCGGCCAGCCGTCCGCTGCTGGATTACATCCGTTCGGGAAAAAACAGAGTAAAGGAACTTGCCCGTCTTCGAAAATCATCCTAAAAAGAATCGAATGGAAAAACAGTTTATTATCTCCCAGTCCCCTCATATTCACAGCGGCGACAGCATCCGCAGGAACATGTACACCGTGCTGGTCGCACTGCTTCCGGCGTTTCTGGTGTCCGTTTACTTTTTCGGGCCGGGCGCGCTGATTGTCACGGCGGTCTCCGTGGCCTCCTGCGTGTCGTGCGAATATTTGATACAGCGATTTTTACTCCGGAAAAAGACGACCGTCGGCGACGGCTCGGCCATCCTGACGGGCGTCTTGCTGGCGTTCTGTCTGCCGTCCAATCTTCCTGTATGGATTATCATCATCGGCGCCGCTGTCTCCATCGGCGTTGCGAAAATGAGTTTTGGCGGACTGGGGAACAATCCGTTTAATCCGGCGCTGGTCGGACGGGTTTTCCTGCTGATTTCCTTTCCGGTACAGATGACGCTGTGGCCCCGTCCGGTGGCATGGAACACGGCCTGGCCGGACGCGGAAACGGCCGCAACGCCGCTGGCTGTCCTGAAGGAAGGTTCGGCC
>JAISEZ010000263.1 GCA_031263835.1 Tannerella sp. | reverse complement strand
CCGCCCTGCGCCCTGAAAGGGCAACATACCTTCCGTCACCATCCATTGGAATGAAACGGGGTTGTGAAAATGGATATATTGCCCTTTCAGGGCGCAGGGCGGAGTATGCCCGTCCATACCCGGGGCGTTGCCACCGGGCTGGGATATATCGGGCTTTCAGCCCTTCGTTGCTACTACTGATTCGCATTCTTTATATTCATGTACAAAATCATACCCGTATCATTCATCATTCATCATTCATTTATCAACACGGAGACACAGAGAACACGGAGAAGGAACTTCGTTCCGCAGAGAAGCGAATCTCTGTGTCCTCCGTGCCTCCGTGTTGATAATTTATTCTTTATATTCATGTACAAAGTCATACCCGTATCCCTTCATAATTCATAATTCATGTATCAACGTTATAGAGCCATGATTACAGAACGACCCGGTTCATGATGTCCGCTTCCATGAATTTGAGCGACTCTCCCGTTTCGCCGTGGAAAAACTTCTCCAGCAGCAGCCGGGCTATCGGAATGGCATTGGTTTTGCCGTATCCTCCATGCTCCACGTACACGGCAATCGCTATTTCCGGCTGCCGGTAGGGGGCGAAGGAGATGCATACGGAATTGTCTTTTCCGTGAGGCGTTTCGGCCGTGCCGGTCTTGCCGCAGACTTCGATGCCGGGCATGTACAGACCCGTGCAGGTGCCGAACAGTACGGCGTTTCGCATCCCTTCGGCAATCACTTCGTAGTGTTCCGGGTCGACGGACGTCCGTTTGGGACGGGTGTAGAGGGAATCCAGCGGCGTATCCTCGATTTCCCTGACTACATGGGGGGCGATGTAATGTCCCCGGTTGGCAATCGTGGCCGCCAGATTGCAAATCTGGAGCGGGGTGGCGTCTATTTCGCCCTGTCCGATGGCGATGGAAATGATGGAGCTTGAGTTCCAGCGGCCTTTGTAGAAGCTGTCATACACCTTGCTGTTGGGGATGAATCCGCGGGATTCGCCCGGGAGGTCAATCGCCAGGGGATAGCCGAATCCCATCGAGACAATGTGTTCCTTCCAGACTTCAAACGCTTCCTGCACCGTCGGATAGCGTTTCCGGTTGTCCAGCATGTCGTGCAGCCCCCAGCAGAAGTAGGCGTTGCACGAGGTGGCCAGCGCGGCGGTGAGGTTCAGCGGCGAAGCATGTCCGTGACAGGCCGGCTTGCCGCCGTGATACGGGTAGCCGTATGCGCAGGTGTAGAGCTTTTGCGGCGTGATGACGCCTTCCTGCAAAAAGACAAGCCCCTGCGCCGGCTTGTAGGTCGAGCCCGGCGGAAAGTGCCCCTTGATGGCGCGGTTGAACAGGGGTTTCAGCGGGTCGCGTTCCAGCTGCGTGTAGTTCTTCCCCAGTTGCCGGCCCACCAGCAGGTTCGGGTCGTAGGTCGGCGAGGAGACCAGACAGAGCACTTCGCCCGTCGAGGGTTCAATCATCACCACTCCGCCCACTTTGTTCCGCATCAGCTTTTCGGCATACGCCTGCAGCTCGATGTCAATAGACAGCTTCAGGTTCTTCCCCGACACGGGCGCCTCGTCATGCACGCCGGCTTCATACCGTCCCTTGATACGTCCGCGGGCGTCGCGCAGCAGGATTTCCATGCCTTTCTTTCCGCGCAGCGTTTTTTCATACGAACGCTCCACGCCTTCGCGACCGGCATAGTCGTCCCGCGCGTAATAGCCGTCGTTCTCCATGTCCCGTTTGGTGACTACGCCGATATTGCCCAGCACCAGGGCGGCGTTCGGATAGCCGTATTCCCGGACGGTGCGGTTCTGGAGATAAAATCCCGGAAACTTGTACAGCTTCTCCTGCAACATGCCGTATTCGCCGGTGGACAGCTGGGTCATGAAAACCTGGGGGACATACTGGGAGTATCCCGGATTCAGTTCCCGGTTCCTGATGTCCTGAATCCGCTTGTAGAAAAACTCCCGGGTGATGCCAATCGTGTTGCAGAAGTCGATGGTGTCGAAAGGCTGTATCTCCTTCATGATTAGCATGACGTCATAGGCCGGCTGATTATAAACCAGCAGCCTGTCGTTCCGGTCGTAAATCACGCCCCGCGCCGGATAGAGCGTCTTTTTCAGGAATGCGTTGCTGTCCGCCCAGTCTTTATAATCATTGCTTACGAGTTGCAGACCTATCAGGCGGACGATGAAAATGAGAATTATGCAGGCCACGGCCGCGATGAATACGTAGCGCCTGTTTTCATACTGATATTTGCCTCTGTCAGTCACTGTTTCTTTTGTTTACATTAAATGCTTCGAGCACAAAGATACACAAGGTTGTCAAAACAACGCTCGCCAGGATGCGAAGAAATAAAAACAGCGGGTCAAAAAAGGAGACGGATTCAATCAGGAACAGGGTCACATGGTGAATGGCGGTCAGTGTGGCCGCATACCGCATGAAAGCGGCGGTGCCGAAGGCGCGGTACGAAGGCGTTACATTTTCCGTCAGTTCCTTCGTCACATACATCCCTATCAGCGGATAGCGCAGAAAGCCCGCGAGCGTACAGGCCGCGGCATGCATCCCCGGCGTGTTGGAGAATATGTCAACGGTCAGCCCCAGCAGAAAGGAAATCAGAATACCCTGCGAACGGGTAATCCGCATCGGGAGCTTCAAAATGACATACATGTACAGAAACGGCTCCACAATCCGGAACAGGTGAAGATTATTCAGCACCCACACCTGCAGCAGGACAAAGATGACAAACCGGAGGATGGTTTTCAGTATCGACTTAATCATTTTTCCGCGCCTCCCGTTCCACGGCTAACTGTTCCTGCTGCTTATCGTTCCGTATCACCCGCACGTTTTTCAGGCGCTGAAAATCCGTCGCCAGTTTCACCCTCAGCGAATAGAAGTTGTGGTTGCGGGTATTGTCCATTTCGACCACCGTGCCCACCCGGATACCCGGCGGGAAGATGGCTGAAAAACCGCTTGTGACGATGGTATCGCCTTTCTGAAACTCCACATGGTTCGGCAATTCCTCCAGATTGGCGTACTGCGCATCCCGTCCGTCCCACGACAGCGAGCCGTAATAGTCGCCGCTCTTCAGTTTGCAGCTGAGTTTGGATTTCGGGTTCAGGAGCGGAATCACGACCGAAAAATGCTCCTCGACGGTGGATACAATCCCGACAACGCCCCGGATGGATACGACGCCCATGTCCGGCCGGATGCCGTCCAGCGAGCCTTTGTCGATGGTGATGTAGTTGGACAGGCGTATCACGCTGTTGTTTATCACGCTCGCCACGGTGTAATGATATTGCTGCGCAGTAGTGTCGGGCATCACGTCGTCATACGAAAACTGGTCGGCGTTCAAATCATCCAGCTTCCGTTCCAGATTGAGAATTTCCAGTTCGAGCAGGCCGTTGCGTTCAAACAGCGTTCTGTTTTCTTCCCGTAACCGGAGATAAGATATAACCGTCCCCGATACGGAAGATACATATCCGAAAGCCGTGTTGGCCGAACTCAGAAATATATTCCGCTGATAGGCATTATAGCGGTATAAAAGTGTGAACGCAAGAACTTCACATACGATAAATACAAACCAGTGCCTTTTCCTGAAAAGAAATTCAAACAGTCTCTGCATAAAAACAGCCAGTGAGAGAATGAGACAATTATACTTTGCACGGGAAGGTTTTGTGCATGAACATAAAGAATAAATTATCAACACGGAGACACGGAGAACACGGAGAAGTGCACGGCGGAACGCCGTCTTTTCTCCGTGTCCTCCGTACAGAAAAAGAAGTTACCCGGAGGCCACAGAGGAGGAACTTCGTTCCGCGGAAAAACGAATCTCCGTGTGCTCCGTGTCTCCGTGTTAATAATTTATTTCCCATATCCATGAACAAAGTCATGCCCGTATAATTCATAATTTATAATTCATAATTCCTATGATGTCCATGCACAAAACCATGCCGCGTGAAGTATAGCAAATGTGAAAATGAATTGTCTCATTTTCACATTCTCACATTGGCTCATTGTCTCATTTATTTAATTAGGAACTTGTAGCGGTCAATATTCTTCAGGGCGATGCCTGTCCCTTTGGCCACGGCGTGCAGCGGGTCTTCCGCCACGTGGAAGGGGATATTGATTTTGTCGCTGAATCGCTTGTCCAGTCCCCGCATCAGTGCGCCGCCGCCGGTCAGGTATATGCCGTTGTGAACGATGTCGGCATACAGTTCGGGCGGCGTCTGTTCCAGTGCGCTCAGGATGGCCGCTTCCATTTTGGAGATGGACTTGTCCAGGCAGTGCGCAATTTCCTGATACGAAATCGGGACTTCCATCGGGAGCGCCGTCATCTGGTTCGGCCCGTGGACGACGAAGTCATCGGGCGGGTCTTCCAGCGACGTCAGCGCGGAACCTACGTTGATTTTAATGGATTCGCCCGTCCGTTCACCCACTTTCATGTTGTGCTGGCGGCGCATATACTCCACAATGTCCTCCGTCAGTTCGTCGCCGGCAATGCGGATGGAACGGTTGGACACAATGCCTCCGAGCGAGATGACGGCGATTTCCGTCGTTCCCCCGCCGATGTCAACAATCATGTTCCCTTCCGGCGCTTCCACATCGACGCCGATGCCAATGGCCGCCGCCATCGGTTCGTAAATCATGTACACGTCCCGTCCGCCGGCATGTTCGGCCGAGTCGCGCACGGCGCGAATCTCGACTTCCGTACTGCCCGACGGGATACAAATCACGATGCGCAGCGGCGGCGAAAACCAGCGGTTTTTGAAGTTAATCATCTTAATCATGCCTCGAATCATCTGCTCCGCGGCATAAAAATCCGCAATCACCCCGTCGCGCAACGGCCTGATGGTACGAATGTCTTCGGGTGTTTTCCCGTCCATCAGACGGGCCTGTTCCCCGACGGCCAGCACTTTTTCCGTTCGCCGGTCCAGTGCAACTACCGACGGCGCATCGACAACGATTTTCCCCTCATTTACAATGATGGTATTGGCCGTACCCAAGTCAATGGCAATTTCCTGTGTGAAAGAAAAGAATCCCATACTATTATTGTCTGTTTTAATTTTTCCGTTAATGTTTAAAGTGACGGACGCCCGTCCTTACCATGCTGATGTCATGAGCGTCGCAATACTCGACCGAAAGGCGGTCGTTTTTCGACCCTCCCGGCTGAACGATGGCCGTAATGCCCGCCCCGGCTGCGATTTCCACACAGTCGGCAAACGGGAAAAAGGCGTCTGAGGCCATCACGGCGCCGTGCAGGTCGAACCCGAACGAACGCGCCTTGTCGATGGCCTGCTTCAGGGCGTCCACGCGCGACGTCTGTCCGATTCCGCTTGCACAGAGCTGCCTGTTTTTCACCAGCGTAATGGCGTTGGATTTGCTGTGCTTCACCAGCTTGTTGGCAAAGAGCAAATCTTCCGTTTCGCGTTCGTTCGGCGTCTTTTGCGTCATGGGTTCCAGGTCGGCAGCCGTCTGGATGCTCATGTCCCTCTCCTGCACCAGTACGCCGTTCAGCAGCGAACGGTATTGCCGCTTCTGCAGTCCGCTCTGCCTGCGCAGCAGGATAATCCGGTTCTTCTTCTGTTCCAGCGCCTCCAGCGCGTCGGTCATGTAGTCGGGAGCGATGATGACCTCAAAGAAAATCCTGTCTATCTCTTCGGCCACTTCCCGGTCAATCACCCCGTTCGTCACCAGAATGCCGCCGAAAGCGGAAACCGGGTCGCCGGCCAGGGCGTCCTTCCACGCTTCCGGCAGGGTCGGACGGGACGCGATGCCGCAGGCATTGTTATGCTTCAGAACGGCAAACGTCAGTTCGTCAAACTCGTCAATCAGCGAAAGCGCCGCGTCGATGTCGAGCAGGTTGTTGTATGAAATCTCCTTGCCATGCAGCTGCTCGAACAGGTCTTCGAATTTTCCGAAGAAAAGGCCTTTCTGGTGCGGGTTTTCGCCGTAGCGCAGGAGTTTCGGCTCATTGACCGCTACCCGGAATGCGCTGTCGCCGTCCCGGTCAAAATAGTTGAAAATGGCGCCGTCGTAAGCCGATGAGACGGCGAAGGCTTCTTTGGCAAACCAGCGCCGTTCCTCCTGACTGGTCACCGCGCCTTTTTCCTCCAGCAGCAGCATCAGCGAAGCATACTGCGCCCTGGAGGCCACAATCACCACATCCTTGAAGTTTTTTGCAGCCGCACGAATCAGTGAAATGCCACCGATGTCTATTTTTTCAACAGCGGCGGTCTCGTCGGCGCCCGAAGCTACGGTTTCTTCAAACGGATAGAGGTCGACAATCACCAAATCAATTTCCGGGATTTGATACTGTCCGATTTGTTTACGGTCGCTTTCGTTGTCGCGGCGCGTCAGGATACCGCCAAAAACTTTCGGATGCAGGGTCTTCACCCGTCCGCCCAGAATGGAAGGATAGCCCGTCAAGTCTTCCACCGCTTCGCAGGGAATATTCAGTGATTCGATGAACGCCTGCGTCCCGCCCGTAGAGACAAAGCTGACGCCTTCCCGGTGCAGTTTTTTGAGTATTTCATCCAGTCCTTCCTTGTGATAAACAGATATTAATGCTCTTTTTATTCGTTTCTCCGTCATTATTTAGTCCTCTTAGTGATAAACAGTCTTTTTTCCATTGCAAAAGTATGGATTTATTTTAATCCGCAGTATAATATGCCTGTAAAAAAAAACCTGTCCCCCTCGACAGCTAGAAGCCAGGTTCTCCGCTTAGAGATGCGAAATAATAAATAACATATAAAACTCAACAGCAACGCTGCAAGTTGGAATCCACCCGGATTCTATTCCAAGTCCTGCAGGAACGACACTTTATTAGCTGTTATATCCTGTTTATTTTTCATCACTTAAGGGCTGAAAGCCCGATATAACCCGGCCCGTATGAAATGACGCACACCCGCCCTGCGCCCTGCAAGGGACACTAATTTTCAACTTTCAACTGATTACTCTGTTCAGTTCAGCATCACCTGTCCGCCGGTGACGGGGAGCGCCTGACCGGTTTCGCACGTCTGGTCGATAAGGTAGAGGATGGCTCTGGTGACGTCATCCGGGCCGGTGCCCCTGTTCATCGGGACCTGGGCCATGTACCAGGCGCGGACGTCGTCGACCGTTTTGGCGCCCGGCACCTTACCCGCACGCAGGTATTGCAGGAACAGTCCGTTTTCGGGATTCGACCACAGCGGGCCTTCGTAGAAATTCCCCGGACAGACGGCGTTGACCTTGATGCGGTACGGCGCCAGCTCCAGCGCGAAGGACTGCGTCAGTCCCAGCCCGCCGAACTTTCCGCCGGCATAGGCAAAGTTCGCCTTCGAACCGCGCAGACCCGATTTGGAATTAATCTGGATAATATCCCCGTAATTTTCCGGCGCATACCGGTTCTGCAGCTTCATGACGCGCGAGGCCGCCTGCGCACAGTAAAAATAGGCGCTGTAATTGATTTTCGTTACAAATTCGAACTGTTCGGGCGTCATTTCCTCCAGCCCGCCGGCACGCAACACGCCGGCATTGCTGATAAAGACGTCCAGTCCGCCGAAATGACACACCGTTTCGTAAATCAGGCGGCGGAGGCTTTCCGTATCGGACACGTCCGTTTTGACGAAAATCGCCCGGTTGCTCCGCGCCATCCGGCAAAGGTTTTCGGCGGTCGCAGCCCCGGCCGTTTCGTTCAGGTCGGCCACAACGATATTGGCGCCCTCCCGAATCAGGCATCCGGCAATGCCTTCGCCGAATCCCTGTGCGGCGCCGGTGATGATGACAGTCCTGTTTTCAACGCGCCCGGACGCTCCGCCGGCGCTCACCCTGCGACGGTAGCTTTCGACTTCCCAGTGGTCGATAAAGTCAATCTGCGCCCCGGTCATGGGATGCTCGCCGCCGAAGGACTG
>JAISEZ010000273.1 GCA_031263835.1 Tannerella sp. | reverse complement strand
CCCGGGTATGGACGGGCACACCCCGCCCTGCGCCCTGAAAGGGCAACATACCTTCCGTCACCATCCATTGGAATGAAACGGGGTTGTGAAAATGGATATATTGCCCTTTCAGGGCGCAGTGCGGAGTATGCCCGTCCATACCCGGGGCGTTGCCACCGGGCTGGGATATGCCGGGCTTTCAGCCCTTCGTTGCTACTACTGATTCGCATGATTAGTGATGAGTGATTAGTGGTTAGTGGTTAGTGATTAGTGATGGGCGGTTAGTGCGAATCGGCAGTGGCGACGGAGGGCTTTCAGCCTTCAGGTATTGTCCGGAAATATACCGTTCAAGGTTCGACTTTCCATGACGCCCGGAAGAGTGGTCGGTAGATGGTAGAATATAGCCGCCGCTGTCTCTTTTCTCCCTGCCGTCAACACCCGTCTGTCCGGTAAAAAGGTGTAAATCAGCAGAGAAATCTTTTCGGGGGCTTCCAGCGACTATAATCTTTCGCCAGAGATTATAATCTTTCGTCAACGATTATAATCTTTCGCCAGAGATTATAATCTTTCGCCAACGATTATAATCTTTCGTCAGAGATTATAATCTTTCGCTCAGAGATTATAATCTTTCGCCAACGATTATAATCTTTCGCCAGCGATTATAATCTTTCGCCAGAGATTATAATCGTTCGCCAACGATTATAGTCGTTCGCGGGAGATTATAGCCTTTCGCGGGAAATTAGGACCGCTCGCGGGAGATTATAACCGTTCACGGAAGATTATAACTGCTCGCGGGAGATTACGACTGTTCACCGGAGGCCATTCTGTTTCCGAAATTTCAAAGAGCTTTTCTTTACACGGCTTCTGTTCACCAGCATCACGCTAAGCAGGATAACCGCCAGTCCGACAAGCTGGACAGCCGTCACCTGTTCTTTTCCGAGGGTCATGCCGATGAAAACCGCCACAAACGGATTCACATACGCATGTGTACCGACTTCGGCGGCGGGCCGGACTTTCAATAGCCAGACGTATGCGGAATAGGCCATCAGCGAGCCAAATACAATCAGATAGGCCAGCGAAAACCATGCGGAGGACGGAATGGCCGTGAAATCCGTATGACCGGTGTCGCCCGCTGCCAGTGCGCATATCCAGAACATCGCGCTTGCAAACAGCATCTGCCATGCCGAGCCGGCAAAGGCATTGACTTCTTCCGCCGCCGACGAGCGGTATTTCGCGTACAGCGTGCCCAGCGCCCACGTGATGCAGCCGAAGACCAGTATCAGGATGCCATACTCCCCGTGTCCGTCCGTCGCATCCGGACTCAACTGCTCGACATACAGCAGGATTACTCCCAGAAATCCGGTCAGGATGCCCGTCAGCGTGGCGGCGCTGCGGAAATTCCGCTTCCACGCCGGCACGTCGAACGCCATAATCCAGACTGCGGTCGATGAGGCGATAATGGCGACCAGACTGCTGCTGAGGTATCGCTGCGCCAGCATCACGACCGCCATGTCGATAAACAGCAGCACGATGCCGCTGACCGCCGATTTCCGTATCAGGTTTTTACCGAACACCGGCTCGCCCCGCATGTGGCACCAGCCCAGCAGCAGCAGCCCCGCCACGGTGAAGCGCAGGGCGCCGAGCAGAAACGGCGGAAAGCCCTTCAGGGCGACGCCTATAAAATAATAGGTGGAACCCCAAACGACGTATATCAGGAAGTAGGCGAACCATACGCCCGCTTTCCCTGCTCCGGCCGGCCTACGCTCCAAAGACGCGCCTGAATCTTTCAAGTCCATCGAGAAGGAGTTTTCGCGGGCAGGCGATATTGAACCGGATAAATCCTTCGCCTGCCGCACCGTACATCGTGCCTGCGTTCACCCGCAGTTTTTCCCGTTCAAGAAGCATGTCCGCCATCCGGGCGGAGGACAGTCCCGACTGCGAACAGTCCACCCATACCAGGTACGTCGCTTCGAGCGGCAGTACGGGGAACTGCGGGAGGTATTTCGCAAAATAGTCCCTGAAACAGGTGTAGTTGTCATACAGATACAGCTTCAGCGCTTCGAGCCATGCTTCCCCCCTGTTGTATGCGGCCATCAGCGCTTCGACGGCAAAGACGCCGATTTCACAGACTTCGTTGATGTTCAGCGCCCGGTCTATCTTTTTCCGTTTCGCTTCGTCGGCGGCGACGATGGCGGCAACCTGTATGCCCGCCAGGTTGAATGTTTTGCCGGGGGAGACGCAGGTGACCGAATGATGCGGAAAATCCTCGCGCACGGAGGCAAACGGAAGGTGCGTATGACCGGGATATACCAAATCGCAGTGTATCTCGTCGGACACGACCGTCACCCGGTTGCGCAGGCAAATGTCTCCCACCCGGCTCAGTTCCTCCCCCGTCCACACCCGGCCCGCCGGATTGTGCGGACTGCAAAGCAGCAGGAGCGTGGCTTGCGGGTCGGAGGCTTTCCGTTCCAGGTCGTCGAAGTCAATGGCATACGTTCCGTTGCGGTATGTCAAATCGTTCGAAACCGTTTCGCAGCCGTTGTTGCGAATGGAAGAGAAGAAGCAGTTATAGACCGGCGCCTGAACGATGACCCTGTCGCCCGGGCAGGTCAGCGCCTTGACGACGGCGGACAGGGCGGGCACTACGCCGGTGGTGAAAAGTATCCGGTCGCGCTGTATGCGGAAGTTGTGCCGCCGGGCAAACCATCCCGCGACGGCTTCGTAGCAGGCGTCGGGGACGTGCGCATATCCGAAGATGCCGTGCCGCGCCCGTTCCTCCAGCGCCTCAATCACGGGCCGCGCCGTACGGAAATCCATATCGGCCACCCACATCGGCAACACCTCGCCGTCGTCCGTCGAATCCCACTTGCTGGAATGGCTGTTCCGGCGCGGAATGATTTCGTCAAAACCGTATTCCATCATACTGCCTGCGTATTTAGCCGGTCGTCAGGATGCGGCATGCACCCGGCTGACGGCAGTTTTCGTCGATAACGAGTTCGCCGATGCTGCGGGCGGCGATGCTTCCGCCCAGCGGGTTTTTCACGCTTGCGACGGGGCCGTTGATGTCGGCTTCCAGCGTGCTGTATTCGAAACACAGGTCGCAGGTTTCGTCCATTTCGCAATGCTCCATCACGAGATTGGTCGCGTAGCACAGCGGTTGCGTACTTGCGATTCTGCAGTTCACCAGACGCAGGTTTTTCGAGTGCCAGCCAAGGTATTCCCCTGTGATGACCGAATCGTAAACCGTCACGTTTTCCGTTTTCCAGAAGGCGTCCTTCGAGTCCAGGTGCGCATTGCGTATCACCACGTTTTTGGCGTCCTGAAACGAATAATTCCCCTGCAGCCTGAAATCGCTTATCTCGATATTTTCGGAATACATGAAAATATAGTCGCCGCCTTTCACCTCGACCTTCCGCAGTTCGAGGTTGCGGCAGTTCCAGCAACATTCCGCCGCGTTCGTCAGCCGGACGTTTTCGAGATACAGCCCGTCGATTTCCCGGAACATCTTGGGCGCTTCGACCAGCGTGTCGGTCATGCGGATATTTTTCGAATACCAGATAGCCGCACGGCTGTACACGGTGAACAGGCAGTCCTCAATCAATGTCCGGTCATTGTGCCAGAACGGATATTTACTCATAAACGTGCATCTGTAGGCCTCGATGTCGCGGCTTTCCTTCACCGGCGATTCTCCGGGATAAAACCGTACGCCTTCGAGGCGGAGGTCGCTGCTTGCGTATAACGGCCGCTCGCCCTCAAAAAAAGTATCACTGATTATCTTCTTCATTTCTATTAACTACTATTCTATACTATTCTACTATATCTTACGCGGGATAAGTTCTGTGCATGGAACATAAAAGAATATATTATCAACACAGAGACACGGAGAGCACAGAGAAATGCAGCGGCGGAACGCCGTAGTTTCTCCGTGTTCCCTGTGCAGGGAGAGAGATTGCCCGGAGGCTACAGAGGAGGAACTTCGTTCCGCAGAACAGCGAATCTCCGTGTCCTCCGTGTCTCCGTGTTGATAATTTATATTCCACATTCATGCCCGTATAATTCATAATTTATAATTCATATGACGGTCATTTCCGCCGGAAACGCTTAAATTTCCGAATCTTTGAATCTTTGAATTTTTGAATCTTTGAATTTCCCCCCCTGCGTCCAGTGATAAGACATTCGGGTAAAAATTCGTACATTTGCGCTGCAAACGAGTGTAAATTTACAGTTTAAGGAATGAGTGTCATTGATTTGATAAGCGCGAACAGGCAGACGGTATTTTCCTTCGAGATTTTGCCGCCGCTGAAGGGGAACAGCATACAGAAGGTTTACGACGTGATTGACCGGTTGCGGGAATTTGACCCGAAATACATTAATATTACGTCCCATCACAGCGAGTACGTCGAAAAGCCGCAGCCGGACGGGAGTATCCGCAAGGTTCCCGTGCGCAGGCGACCGGGGTCGGTGGCCGTCGCCGCGGCCGTTCAGAACCGTTACGGCATCACGGCCGTACCGCACATTATCTGCACGGGGTTCACCCGCGAGGAAACGGAATATGCGCTGATTGACCTGAACTTTCTGGGCGTCTACGACCTGCTGCTCATGCGGGGCGACGTCAAGAATATGGCCGCCGAAATCCCGCCCGGCCACTCACATGCGCACGCAACCGACCTGCAGCAGCAGGTGAACCGCTTCAATCAGGGGATTGCGCTGGACGGCGCCCGTTTCGAGCAGCCGGAAACGCCCTTTTCCTACGGCATGGCGTGCTATCCGGAGAAGCACGAGGAGGCGCCGAACATGGAGTCGGACATTTTTTATGCCGGGGAAAAAGTGAAGAACGGCGCCGGCTATCTGGTCACGCAGATGTTTTTCGACAACGCGAAATACTATGCCTTTGTCGAACGCCTGCGCGCCGAAGGCATCACCGTGCCGGTGATTCCGGGCATCAAGCCGGTGGTTTTTGCCAGTCAGTTGACGGTTTTACCGAAAGTGTTCCGTTCCGACATTCCGGAAGCGCTGGCGGCGGAACTGCGCAGGTGTAAAAACGACGGCGAAGCTAAGGCCGTCGGTGTGGAATGGGGCGTCCGGCAGTGCAGGGACCTGATGGCAAACGGCGTGCCCGGATTGCATTTCTACACGTTTATGGCCTCCGACAGCGTCCGTCAAATAGCACGGGAAATCTATTAAATTTAGTAGTTAGTAGTCAGTAGAACAGAATTATGGTTTCATACACAAAATTCAATGGCCCTGCGGCAAACCTGCCTGCTACCATTCTACTATACTTCACGCGGCATGGTTTTGTGCATGTACATGGAAAAAAAATATCAACACAGAGACACAGAGACCTCTCCCCCGACCCCTCCCCACAAGGGAGGGGAGAGCGCAGCGGTAGAACGCCGTATCTTCTCCGTGTTCTTCGTGCAGAAAAAAAGGTTACCCGGAGGCCACAGAGAAGGAACTTCGTTCCGCTGAACGACGAATCTCCGTGTTCTCCGTGCCTCCGTGTTGATAATTTATTTTCAATGTTCATGCACAAAACCATGCCGCGTGAAGTATATCTACTAACTACTAACTACTATCTACTAACTACTGATTAAAAAAATATTTGCTTATGAAACGAAGACATTTTATCCGTACCGCCGGCGCAGTGGCGCTGGCCGGTTCCGCGGCAGGCATGACGGCCGGCTGCAGCACGGCTTCCGCGGCCCTGAAAAGCGGAGAAATCATGCACACGGTGATTTTTGACCTGAAACATCCGGCAGATTCGGCCGAAGCGAAGAAATTCCTTGACGACGGCTGCCGG
>JAISEZ010000220.1 GCA_031263835.1 Tannerella sp. | reverse complement strand
TTGCTGGACGAATTTACCGAAGATGACCAACGGCGCATATTGCCGTATCTGTCGTTTGAATAAATGTATACTGCACGCGGGGATGCGACCGTTTGAATTGCACCCGGGGCATTGGCTACGGCTTGGTTAATTAAACAAAAAACAGGGCGGTCATTTAAACTATCCCGATTGCGGGGCGTCTATTTTTCCGTAACTAAAATCAGTTTAACAGGTTATATATTATGATACGAAAAGAGCATTTATTACTACTTTTGTTTCTTCTGTTACCTTTACCGGCGATTGCCCAGGTGGAAGTGAAGGGAATCATTATAGAGAAAGAAAGCAGGGAACCGGTCGAACAGGCTGCAATCCGTCTGCTGAGCGCGAAGGACAGTACGCTTGTGCAGGGGAGCGTCAGCGATAACGGGGGCGGTTTTTCCCTCCGGAACGTGAAAAACGGGAAGTATCTGCTTAATATTACGTATCTCGGATTTGAAACGGTTTACCGGTCGATGGACGTCAGCGGCAGAGACAGGTCTGTCAACCTCGGTAACATCGAAATGCGGGAAGACGCGATTCTGCTGGAGGAAGCCACGGTGACGGCCAAGGCCGTGGAAATCGCCGTGCGGAACGATACGGTGGAATACAATGCCGATTCGTACAAGGTGACGGAAGGGTCGGTGCTGGAGGATTTGCTGAAGAAGATGCCCGGCGTGGAGGTTGACAAGGACGGGAAGGTGACCGTCAACGGAAAGGAAATCAAGAAAATCATGGTGGACGGGAAAGAGTTTTTCTCGAATGACCCGAAAGTCGCTTCCAAAAATTTGCCGGCCCGGATGGTTGACAAAGTGCAGGTGCTGGACCGGAAAAGCGACATGGCCATGATGACCGGCTTTGACGACGGCGAAGAAGAGGCCGTAATCAACCTGACCGTCAAGCCGGGCATGAAGCAGGGCTGGTTTGGCAACGCCCTCGCCGGCTACGGCAGCAACGAACGCTATGAAGGCAACTTCATGGTGAACCGCATCTACAACAACGACCAGTTTACCCTGATGGGCGGACTGAACAATACGAACAACATGGGCATTTCCGACCTGGGCGCAAGCATGTTCAGCGGCATGGGCGGCGGCGGACGGCGCGGGTTTGGCGGATTCGGCGCCGGCAACGGAATCACGACCTCCGGCATGTTCGGAGCCAACTTCAGCAAGGAGTTTATTCCCAAAAAACTGACCCTGGGCGGCAATGTCCGCTACTCCCGCTCGGACAACCTGGCGGAAAGCAAATACAATACGCAGAACATCCTGCCGGGCGACAGTACGACGTATGATTTCAGCGAAAGCCGCAACCGTACCGTCCGGGACAATCTCGGCGTCAACCTGCGCATGGAATGGAAGCCGGATACCCTGACGCAGATTATCTTCCAGCCGGACATCAGCTACAGCCGGACGCACAGCGAGGAAGACGAAGATTCCCATTCGCTGGACGGAATGAGGGATTCGGTGAACCGGGCGACCTCCTATTCTCTCTCCGACGGCGAGGGATACAACCTGTCCGCCCGTCTGGAATTCAGCCGGAAGCTGAACAGCCGGGGGCGCGTACTCAGCGCCTCGCTGTCCGGAGGACTGAACGACTCCTACAACGACGGACTGAACACCTCTAAAACCCAGTATTTCATGTACGGCGACTCGAGCGACATCATCGACCAGCAGGTGCGCTACGACAACAGCGGATTCAACTACCGCGCGTACGTATCGTGGGTAGAGCCGCTGGGACGCAACAATTTCCTGCAGGCCACCTACCGCATCAGCCGCATCAGCCGGGAAGCGCTGAAAAACTCGTACAACAGAGATGAGACCGGAGACTACACCGTGATAGATTCCACTTACAGCCAGAGCACGCGCAACAGCGCCGTCGAACAGCGCGCCAGCCTTGCCTTCAAGGCCGTGCGGGAAAAATACAACTACACCGTCGGGTTCAACCTCGACCCCTCCCGTTCCACCACGGAGACGTTTGTGGGCGACCGGACGCTCTATTCCATGTCGCGGAGCATCACGAACTATTCCCCGACCGCCCAGCTGAACTATATCTTTGACCGGCGTACCAACCTGCGCGTCGATTACGACGGCCGCACCGGCCAGCCCACCATGCAGCAGCTGCAGCCCGTGGACGACGTCTCCGACCCGCTGAATACCACGCGCGGAAATCCGGACTTGAAGCCCACATACACCAATAACCTGCGCGTCCGTTTCCAGAAATTTGTTCCCGAAAACCAGACGGCCTTCCTGATTTTCGCCAACGGAAACTACATCCTGAACAGTATCGTAAGCAAGTCCACCTACGACGCAAGCACCGGAAAGCGGGAGAGCACCTACGAAAACGTGGACGGGAATTACGACGGAAACATCCGCGTGATATTCAACACTCCCTTCAAAAACAAAAAATTCAGCGCCAATTCGATGACATGGGCCTCCTACAGCAACAGCAAGGGATTCATCAACGGCAGGGAAAATACGAGCAAAGCCCTCGGCCTGAACGAGCGTCTCGGCGTCAATTACCGTTCCAGCCTGTTCGACTTCGGCCTGAACGGAAACATCCGTTACAACCGGACGAAAAACTCGCTGCAGGGACAGAACGACCTGAACACGTACAATTACGGCGGGGGCGCTTCCACGACCATTTACCTGCCCTACGGTTTCCAGCTGGAAAGCGACATCAACTATTCCACCAATGCCGGCTACACGGAAGGTTATGAACAGCAGGAACTGCTCTGGAATGCGTCCGCGTCCAAATCGTTCTTCAAAAACAATGCGGGGATGATTCGCCTCAAGATGTACGACATCCTGCAGCAGCGCAGCAATATCTCCTACAGCGCCTCGGCCAGCAACATCCGCTATTCGGAATACAACACGCTGAGCAGCTATCTCATGGTACACTTTATCTACCGCTTCAACATCTTCAAGGGTGGCGCCTCGGAATCCGACATGCGCAGAGACGGAGACGGCCGGCGCTTCGGCCCGCCCCCCGGTGGAGGCGGCGGTTTCGGCGGCCCGCCCCCCGGCGGCGGTTGAGCAAAT
>JAISEZ010000129.1 GCA_031263835.1 Tannerella sp. | reverse complement strand
ACGCCGCACAGCACCAGTCCCAAAAGATAATAAAGATTCCGTTTCACACCTTATCGCGTTTGTATCTATGAAATAACTGAAAATTAACCGGATTATTGCATCCGGGAGAATGGAAAGTTGAAAAGTTGATGTCATGTGTCATGTTCTGAAATAGCTATACGGACAAAATGAGTAAAAGCCATGACAGGAAAAAAGAAAACGTATTATCGGTACAGTATTTGCTTTAAGGAAAAAGTGGTACAAATCAATCATCGGGCACACGTGCCCGGTCATTGTGCGGCAGCTTATGTCCATGCATAAAGTCTTTTGGATATTTCGGGTTTATTCTCCGGATACGGCATTTTGAAATGCTCCCTTATAGATTATATATGTATGACAGTTCGAGATTAATGCGTAGCTTTGTCCTCCGATACGCTGCTTCCGAATACGGGAACAGCGAAAATGCTGATAACTTATTAATAATGCGAATCAGTAGATAGTAGTTAGTAAATAGTAGTTAGTAGAATGGATACATTCGCTCATATTACAAAATCAAATGGCCCCGGCAGATGCAGCCTGTTGCCGTGTCCCGGTATGGCGATGTACGGCTTTCCCGCCGGCTGCCCTGCGGGCGAAAGCATTTCGCCCCTACTAACTACTGACTACTAACTACTGATTCGCATTAATTACGCAATCAAAAATGGAAAGATTTAAAATTATACTCTTAGTTTTCGTTTGTATCCGGCTTTCGTCGTGCGCAGTACCGGATACGGAAATCGAATGTGTTTCCCGTCCCGCAACGGCGTCGGTCAATGCGCATTACACGGGCAACAGACCGCCTTTGAAACCGCTGCATTTCATCAAGCTTCCGGTCGGTTCAATCAAGCCCGGAGGGTGGATTGAGGAATATCTGCATCGCCAGCGTGACGGTCTTTCGGGGCATCTGGGTGAAATCAGCGCATGGCTCCAGAAGGACGGCAACGCCTGGCTAAGTCCCGACGGAAAAGGCAACTATGGCTGGGAAGAAGTGCCTTACTGGCTGAAAGGATATGCCAATACGGGATATATCCTGAACGACGCCGGCATGATTGCCGAGGCAAAAATATGGCTGGAAGCGGTCTTGAACAGCCGGCGCGAAGACGGATATTTCGGTCCGTGGATTGAGAAAAAGGGAAAGCCCGATTTGTGGGGCAACATGATTATGCTGTGGTGTTTGCAGTCGTATTACGAATTTTCCGGCGAGCAGCGGGTGATTTCTCTCATGAGCAACTATTTCCGCTGGCAGCTGGAACTGCCCGACGACCTGTTTCTCAAAGATTACTGGGAAAACAGTCGCGGAGGCGACAATCTCTACAGCGTGTACTGGCTGTATAATATCACCGGCGAGGAATGGCTGCTCGAACTTGCCGCGAAAATCCACAGAAACACGGCCGACTGGCGTCAGGAATCCAGCCTGCCCAACTGGCACAATGTCAATATTGCGCAGTGTTTTCGCGAGCCTGCCACCTGGTGGATGCAGAGCGCCGATTCAACCGACCTGTATGCCACGTACAACGATTTCTGGCTGATACGCCGTACTTTCGGACAGGTTCCCGGCGGGATGTTCGGCGGCGATGAAAATTCGCGCCTGGGTTATATCGACCCGCGCCAGGGAGTGGAAACCTGCGGAATAGTGGAACAGATGGCTTCCGACGAAATGCTGCTGCGGTTTACCGGCGATCCCTTCTGGGCCGACCACTGTGAGGATGTGGCTTTCAACACATATCCCGCCGCCGTGATGCCCGATTTCAAGTCGCTGCGCTATATCACGGCGCCAAATTCGGTGGTTGCCGACAACGAGAATCATCATCCGGGCATCGACAATCACGGTCCGTTCCTGATGATGAACCCGTTCAGCAGCCGTTGCTGCCAGCACAATCATACGCAGGGCTGGCCCTATTACGCCGAACATCTCTGGCTTGCCACCCCCGATAACGGACTGGCGGCGGTGCTGTTCAATTCCTGTACAGTGAAGGCGAAAGTGGCGAACGGTACGGAAGTGACTGTCTCCGAAACAACCGGCTATCCCTTTGATGAGCGGATACAAATGCGGATAAATACTCCTTCGGACGTCGAATTTCCATTATACATACGTATTCCGGCATGGTGTAAAAATGGAAGTATCGCGATTAACGGCGTCAAAACCGGCGCCTTGCTGAAAGAAGGAACGTATGCCCGCATATCCCGCACATGGAAGGACGGCGACGAACTGACGGCTGATTTCCCGATGACAGTCAACGTTCGCCGCTGGGAAGTAAACCGGAACAGTGTCAGCGTCAATTACGGGCCTCTGACTTTTTCCCTGAAAATCAAGGAGCGGTACGAGAAAAGCGAAAGCAAATCAACGGCTATATACGATTCCCACTGGCAGAAAGGAGTTGACGAAACCGGCTGGCCCTCATGGAAGATCTATGCCGACAGCCCGTGGAATTATGCCTTGCAGTGTGATATGCAGCATCCCGAAAAGTCCTTTACGGTAGTAAAAAAGTCCTGGCCGGACGATAGTTTCCCGTTTACACCGGAAAGCGCGCCAATCGAACTTCAGGCAAAAGGGAGCATAATCCCTTCATGGACAATGGACCGGTTTGGACTGTGCGCCGTGCTTCCGGCATATCCGGCACGTACCACGGGAGCGCCGGAAGAGATTACGTTAATACCAATGGGAGCGGCAAGGCTGCGAATATCGGCATTCCCGTTATTCAATGGAGATTGAGAATTAAGGCAATCATAATCAAGTGTGTTCCACCAAATGGATTATGCAATTATTGCGGCGGGCGAAGGCTCGCGTCTGGTTCGGGGGGGCGTCGCGCAGCCCAAGCCGCTGGTTCGGCTGTGCGGCGTTCCGCTGATCGAGCGGTTGATCAACGTGTTTCTGGATAACGGGGCTGCTTCGATCAGCGTCATTGTGAACGAGGCCATGACGGAGGTGCAGGACCGGCTGAAGCGTCTCCGGATTCCCGTGACGTTTCACCTGCATGTGCAGTCCACCCCCAGTTCGATGCACAGTTTTCATGCCCTGAGCCGCTATCTGCAGGGGGACTGTTTCTGCCTGACGACGGTAGATACGATTTTCCGGGAAGACGAGTTTCGCCGTTACATCCGTGCGTTTGAAGCGCTTCCGGCCGGCCTGTTCGACGGGCTGATGGCGGTGACGGATTTTGTGGACGACGAGAAACCGCTCTATGTGAAGATGGATGAAGAGGGGATGATACAGGCTTTTCTTGACCGTCCGGACGCCGGAAGCCGGTATGTGTCGGGCGGGATATACTGCCTGCGGCGCTCCGCCCTGACGGCGCTGGATGCGGCGCTGGCGGAAGGCGTGTCGCGGATGCGGAACTACCAGCGCCGCCTGATTGCCGGCGGATTTCGACTGAAAGCATATCCCTTCGGCAAAATCATCGACGTCGACCACCCCGGAGATATCGCCAAAGCAGAACAGCTGCTGAGGAGTGATTAGTGATTTGGTTAGTGATTAGTGACGGTTTAAACTGTTGCTCGACGCCTCAATCAAGACGGGCCACAGTACATCGACGATGAAAGCCCCGATACATCGACGGTGAAAGCCCCGATACATCGGCGATGAAAGCCCCGATACATCGACGGTGAAAGCCCCGATACATCGACGATGAAAGCCCCGATACATCGTCTTCTGTCCGGCAAGTAGCAGTCGGCAGCTATACTGCACGCGGGCATGATGCTGTTCAATTACGCCAATGAAAAGTATGCTGTTATAAAAAGCAGGCAATGAAGGGAGAAAAGTATTATCACCATACACCACAGCCGTTCCGCTCTTTCTTCATTCCAGATATTTCAGTACCTGTCCGCTGAGTTGCAGCAGGGAGATTTCGCAGAGTTTGATGTTATATTCGGCGATGGAACGGCGTTCTTCGGCTTCGAGCAGGCTGTTCTGCGCCTCCCGCAGTTCGATACCCGCCAAATCGCCCAGCCGGTAACGCTCGATGGCAATGGCGTAGTTCTCCTGCGCCACGACCAGATTTTCCTTCTCCAGCTCCCACAAATCCAGATTGTTTCTGTAGGCCATCCACAGGTTGGAATGACTGGCTCTGAGGGAAAGCTCCAGCTGCTGCATGCGCAGTTCGCTGTTCTGTATCTGAATACGTGCGTTGCGCTGTTCGCGGCGGCGGTTCAGGCCGTCGAAGAGGTTGAAGCCGACAGTCAGGCCGTAGCTGAGACCCAGCCGCTGCTGCAAATCCGTTGTGCCCGTCCCCGCCCAGGCGCCGTTGTAGCCGTAACCCGCATTCAGCCGGACGTAGGGATAGTTGCGGCTCAATGCCTTTCGGTAGTCCAGTTCCGAAAGGGTCTTGTTTTTGGCCGAGGCCAGCAGTGTGGCATTGTTGCTCAGCATGTTGTCGCGCAGCGTCTGTTCGTTCAGCAGCGTGTTGACGTCGATGACCGAATCGCGGATGCGGATGCGCCGGTCGACGTCCTCCAGCGCCATCAGTTCGTTCAGCCGGACGCGGGAGGAATGAAGCGTCTCGAACTGGGTGAAGAGCATGGAACTGTCGGCGTTGAAGTCCACCTGCGCCTGCTGCAGGTCCATGCGCGAGACGGAACCTATCGAATAGCGTTCTTCCACAATCCGCAGCCGCTCCCTGGACAGGCTGACGGCATAGCGGAGGTTCTTGAGCCGGATGGTCTGGCGCACCAGGTTGTAATATTCACCGGCAATGCCGGCCACAAAATCTTCAACGGTCATGCGCGTATTCAGTTCGCCCACCCGCTGCAACTCCTTCAACCGGGCATATTCCGCCTGAATGCCGAAACCGTCGAACGCCGTCCAGTTGAGGTTCAGCCCCGCGTCGGCCGTCTCCGTGTGAACGCCCGTCAGGTGTTCCGTTCCGCCGTCCGTCAGGCGGTTGTCGTAGTTATGGGCCGTGCCGCTGAAGCTCGCGTTCAAATCCGCCGTCGGCAGGTAGCCCGCGTTTCCGGGCGTGGCGTTGTTGGCAGTTATCAGTTCCTCGTTGCGTACCATCCGGATGGAATAGTTACGCTCCAGACCCGTCTCGATGCACTGCTTGAGACTGTATATCTCCTGAGCGAAAATCCCCGCACAACATGCGGTAAAAGCGAAGGTCAGGACAATTCGTTTCATTTGCTTTCCTTTCTGGTTTTCAAGTTGGTTGAAATATAACTGTACATGGCCGGGACGACGTAGAGCGTCATAAAGGTGGACAGCAACATGCCGCCGACCACGGCCACGCCCATCGCAATCCGTCCGTTGGCGCCCTCGCCGCCGGCAAACATCAGCGGCATCGAACCCAGGATGGTCGAGACGCTGGTCATCAGGATGGGACGCAGCCGCTGCACGGACGCCGAATGGATGGCTTCCATCTTGTCCAGCCCGGCATGCTGGCGCTGATTGGCAAATTCCACAATCAGGATGCCGTTCTTCGCCACCAGTCCAATCAGCATGATGATACCAATCTGGCTGAATATGTTCATCGTAATGCCCTCCGCCACCATGAATATCAGGGCGCCGGAGATGGCCAGCGGCACGGTGAACATGATGACCAGCGGGTCTTTGAAGCTCTCGAACTGGGCGGCCAGTACGAGGTAAATCAGCAGCAGCGCCAGTATCAGGGCAAACATCAGGCTGGAGGAGCTTTCGCGAAATTCGCGCGACTCGCCGGTCAGGGCCGTGCGGAACGTCTCGTCCAGCGTTTCCCGGGCAATCCGGTCCATCTCGTTCAGCCCGTCGCCCACCGTGTATCCCCGGTTCAGTCCGGCGCTTACCGTCGTCGAGACAAAGCGGTTGTAGCGGTAGAGCTGCGGCGGCGCAACGGTTTCGGTCAGCGTCACCAGATTGTCCAGCTGAATCATGTTTTCGCTGCTGCTGCGGACGTAAATGGATTTCAGGTCAAGCGGCGTATTGCGCTGCTGGCGGTTGATTTCGCCCAGAATCTGGTACTGCTTGCCGTTCATGTAAAAGTATCCCATCCGCTGTCCCGACAGGGCGTACTGCAGGGTCTGGGCGATGTTCTGCGTGCTGACGCCCAGCAGCGTCGCCTTGTCGCGGTCGATTTCGATATGCGTTTCCGGCTTGGTGAACTTCAGGTTGGCGTCGGCCATCTGAAGCACCGGGCTTTCGCTCACCTTCCGCATAAAGGCCGGCAGAAATTCCTGCAACTTGTCGATGTTGGTCGCCTGCAGGACATACTGTATCGGCATGCCGCCCCGCCGTCCGCCGAAGGTGGACTGCTGCCGCACGAAGGCGCGCGCGTCGTTTTTCTGCTGCACCAGCGCCGAGAGCTGGTCGGCGATTTCCATCTGGCTGCGTTCGCGTTCCCGGATGTCCGACAGGAAGAGGTTGACCCAGGCGCTGCCCGTGGCCGCACGGTTGAGCACGGACACGGCCTCGGGCACCACGGAATCGACCACCTCTTCGATCTGCCGCGCATAATCGCGGTAAAATTCAAACGTGCTGCCTTCCGGCGCGCGGGCGCTGACGGAAATCATCGAGCGGTCTTCCAGCGGCGACAGTTCCGCGCGAATCTGCCCCCACAGGTAGAATATCACAACGAGGAGGATGGCGACCGTGGGAAAGACCCAGCCCCTGTGTCGCAGGAAAGCGGCCAGCGAGGTGGAATAAATCCGGTTCAGCCCCTCGAAAAACGGCTCGGTCTTCGCCGCCAGCACGTTTTTCCTTTTCCGCTGCCGGAGCAGTTTAGTGGCGCACATCGGCGTGAACGTCAGCGCCACGGCAGCCGAGATGAATACGGCGCCCGCAATGACGACGCCAAATTCCTTGAACAGCCGGCCGGTCATTCCCTCCATGAAGACGATGGGTATGAAGACGGCAATCAGCGTAACGGTGGTGGAGATGACGGCAAAGAAGATTTCCCTGGAGCCTTCGATGCCGGCCTGTTTCGGCGGCATGCCGCGCTCGATGCGGATATAGATGTTCTCCGCCACCACGATGGCGTCGTCCACCACCAGACCGACCGAGAGCACCACCGCCAGCATCGTCAGCACATTAATCGAAAATCCGGCGACGTACATGATGAAAAAGGCGCCGATCAGGGAGACGGGGATGACAATGACCGGCACCAGCGTCACGCGCCAGTCGCGCAGGAAAAGAAAGATAATCAGCACCACGAGCAGGAAGGCGACATAGATCGTTTCCTGTACCTCGGCGATGGAGGCGCGGATAAAGCGGGTGTTGTCGTACATGATTTCCACTTTCACGTCTTCGGGCAGGTCTTTGCCGATTTGCTTAAGGCGCCTGTATGCTTCGTCGGCGATTTCGATGTGGTTGGCGCCGGGCTGTGGAACGATGAACACCAGGGCGGCCGGCTCGCCGTTTTTCGTCATGTGGCTGCGGATGTTTTCCGACGCCAGTTCGGCCTGGCCGATGTCGCTGAAGCGGACGATGTTGATGCCGTCATTTTTAATGATCAGGTCGTTGAATTCTTTCGGGGTATGCATCAGCCCCATGGTGCGGATGGACAGTTCGATCCGGTCGCCCTCGATACTGCCCGAAGGCAATTCGACGTTTTCCCGGTCAACGGCGTTTTTCACGTCCAGGGGCGTCACGCCGTAGCCGGCCATCTTGATCGGATCCAGCCACAGGCGCATTGAGTAGCGATGGCCCCAGATCGTGACCGCGCTCACGTTGGAGATGGTCTGGAGGCGTTCCTTGACCGTCAGGTCGGCAATTTCGCTCAGTTCAAGCAGAGAACGCTTTTCGCTCTGGATGGCGATTTGCATGATGGGGTCGGAATCGGCGTCGGCCTTGGAGACGGTCGGCGGGTCGCAGTCGCGCGGCAGGTAGCGCTGTGCGCGCGAGACCTTGTCGCGCACGTCGTTGGCAGCCGTTTCCATGTCGATTGAAAGTTCGAACTCCACCGTGATGCGGCTGCTGCCCTGGCTGCTGACGCTCGACAGGGAACGGATGCCGGGGATGCCGTTAATGTTCTGTTCCAGCGGTTCGGTGATCTGGTTCATAATCACGTCCGCATTGGCGCCCGGATAGGCGACGTCCACGGAAATAATGGGCTGATCGACGCTGGGAAACTCGCGCATGCCCAGAAAGTTGTAGCCGATGAACCCGAACAGGAGGATGACCAGCGTGATGACGGTCGCCAGTACGGGTCGGTGAATGCTTAATTCGGAGATATTCATAACGCGGCGGGTTTTTACTGCAGGATGTTGTCGAGCGTCACCGGCAGGTCGGAACGCAGCTGCATGATTCCGGAGATAATCACCGTATCGCCGGCGTTCAGCCCGCTAATCACCTGGACTTGCGATTCGGTACGGATGCCGGGGATGATTTCCACCTGTTCGGCCCGTCCCGACCGGTAGCGATACACCAGGCTTTTCCCCATTTCCTGCGTCATGGCCTCGCCGGGGATGGCCAGGGCATTGCGGATTTCCTTTTTCGTGAGCTGGACTTCGGCGTAGCGTCCCGGGCGGATGTTCTCGTCCTGATTGGGATAGACGGCGCGCGCCACCAGGGTTCGCGTGGCCATGTCCACCTTGGATTCGATGGCGTAAACACTGGAGCGATACTCCTTCAGCGAACCGGTGACACGAAACGTCACGTCCGTTCCCGGCATAATGTCTTCGGCATATTTTTCCGGCACGGAGAAGTCAATCTTGACCGGTGAAATTTTTGTCAGCTTGGCAATCTTGGTGGACGCCGATGCGTAAGCGCCCTCGCTGACGTAGCGCAGGCCGATGATGCCGTCGAAGGGCGCCCGGAGTTCCGTCTGCGCGATGTGCGCCTTGACGAGTTCGATGTCGGCCATCAGCTTTTCGTACTCGGTTCTCACCTGCTCGTAAGCCTCCTGACTGACGGCGTCCTTGTCCAGCAGCGTGCGCTGGCGGAAGACGCGGGCATTGGCCAGCTGGATTTGCGCCTCCAGCTTGTGCAGTTCGGCCTGCAGCGGTTCGCCGTTGATTTTGGCCAGCAGGTCGCCCTTGCTGACGCGTGAACCTTCCTGAAACAGGATTTCCACAATCTTGCCGGACGCCTCGAATGCCAGGTCAACTTCCTCGTCCGGGAGGATGTCAGCCGTCGTGTGCGTCCGGTCGGA
Source organism: Tannerella sp. (assembly GCA_031263835.1). GTDB lineage: Bacteria > Bacteroidota > Bacteroidia > Bacteroidales > Tannerellaceae > Tannerella. The sequence continues at coordinate 291 of JAISEZ010000129.1, read as the reverse complement.
CAAGACCTGGGGGTTCATTACGATGGCGTTGACGTTCAATATTCTCCGCTGCTGGGGAGCCGGGGCCGCCGGGGCAGGGTCGTCCTTCGCCGCCCACTCCCGCTTGACACGCGGATAGATAATCATTCCAATAATAAACAGGACAATAACCCCTATCACAATCCACTTCACTACTTTTGTCATAAGTACTTTCCTTTGAGTGTTATATCCAAAAACAACATTTATAATTAACCGTAAAGATTACGATACAACGAGGCTTATGACTGTGCCCGGAACAAAAGGTTTAATCAC
>JAISEZ010000095.1 GCA_031263835.1 Tannerella sp. | reverse complement strand
TTCACAGCAGATTCGCTGCCAGTTCAGCCAGTTCGCTGCGTTCGCCTTTCATCAGGTTGACGTGTGCAAACAGGGCCTGTCCCCTCATCCGGTCGATCATATACGCCAGTCCGTTGCTTTGAGCATCCAGGTAAGGCGAATCAATCTGGTGAATATCGCCGGTGAAAATCATCTTCGAACCTTCGCCCGTGCGCGTGACAATCGTTTTGATTTCGTGGGGCGTCAAGTTCTGCGCCTCGTCGATGATGCAAATCGTCCCCGCCAGACTTCGTCCGCGGATAAAGGCCAGCGCTTCGATCACCAGCTGTTCGCTCTTCTGCATCTCGTCGATCCGGCGGATTTCCGGACTGTTCGGCGCGAACTGCGCCCTGATGACGTTCAGGTTGTCGAACAGCGGCTGCATGTAGGGCGCAACCTTATCCTTCTGCGTCCCCGGCAGGAAGCCGATGTCCCTGTTCGCCAGCGAAACGATCGGACGCGCCAGCAGAATCTGCTTGTAGCGGTCCGCCTGCTTCAGCGCCGAAGCCAGCGCCAGCAGCGTCTTGCCCGTACCGGCCTTGCCGGTGATGCCGGCCAGTTTGATGTCCGGGTCGTTCAGTACCTCAAAGGCAAAACTCTGCTCGGCATTGCGCGGCTGGATACCGTAATTCGCCCCCTTCTCCACCTTCCCGACCTTCTCCGTAAAGGGACTGTAACGCGCCATCACGGAATTGCGGCTGCTCTTGAGGATAAAACAGGCGTTCGGTTTCAGGGCGTCGCCGAACGGCAGACGCGAAACATCGATGCCCTCGCGGGAGGCATACACTTCATCTATCAGGTCGGCGTCCACCCCTTCATACGTTTCGTGCGTACGGTCAAAGGCATCCACATTCTTCACTTTCCCGGTGATATAATCCTGAACGGGGATTCCCAGCGCCCGGGCTTTCATCCGGAGGTTGACGTCCTTCGTCACGAGAATCGTCTGCATGTCCGGATGGCTGTCCATGACAAGGCAGGTGCAGGAAAGAATCCGGTGATCCGGGATACGTTCATGAAACGAAGACGCCACTTTCCGGTGATACGTTTCGTCGGTAATCACGAAAAGCCTTCCCAGTCCGTTTCCGATAGAAACACCTTTTTGAGGTAGCCTGTCGGTGGTCAGTCGATCCAGTTCGCGGATGAATTCGCGAGCGTTATAATTGAGCTGATCACTCCCTTTTTTGAACCTGTCAAGCTCTTCCAGCGTCGCGACAGGCAAAAAAATATCATTTTCCTGAAAGTTTCTTATGCACTGATAATCATGCAGTATAACGTTCGTATCCAGTATAAAATTCTTCTTTGTTCCCATGCATTCATTTTTTTTATTACGTTTAGATGGCAAAGATACGAAGAATTTATCTACTTTTACACCGCTTTTAAATACATAAATATGACATACATAGAAACTCTTAGTTTTTTATATTCCTGCACCCCGGCTTTTCATCAAGTCGGCAGGGGGGCTTACAAGCCCGGTTTGGACAGGAGTATGGCACTTGACAACGTGATGGGGAATCCCCATCGGGGGTATCACACGATTCATGTGGCCGGCACGAACGGAAAAGGTTCCGTGTCCCACATGCTTGCCGCCGTGTTACGGGAAGCGAAGTACAAAGTCGGTTTGTACACCTCCCCGCATCTGGTGGACTTTTGCGAACGCATCCGCGTAAACGGGAAAATGATTCCCAGGCAATACGTGGTTGATTTCGTGGAACGGCACCGGCTGGCAATTGAATCAATGAAACCCTCCTTCTTCGAGCTGACTTCGTGTCTGGCATTTGAATTTTTCCGCCATAAAAAGGTGGACATCGCCATTATCGAAGCCGGCTTGGGAGGCAGACTGGACAGCACGAATATCATCCGTCCGAAGCTGAGTATCATTACGAACATCAGCAAGGAACATACGCAGTATTTGGGTGATACGCTGATACAGATTGCAAACGAGAAGGCCGGCATCATCAAGGCACATGTGCCGGTGGTGATCGGCGAAGCCGTGAATCAGCCGGACGTATGCGACGTTTTCCTGAACAAGGCAAGCGAAATGCAGGCGCCCATCTTTTTCGCCGAAGAGGAGCAGCGGCTCCTGAACGTCAGGCAGCAGAAAAACGGCAAACTGGAATTTCATTCACCGGAGTTTGGCCGTTTCGTCTGCGATCTGGAAGGACTGGCGCAGCGGATGAACGTGCAAACGGTGCTGACGGCGCTGCATCAGCTGAAGGAGGTGCGCATCAAGGTTCCGCCGAAAGCCGTACGTGGCGGCATGGGGCGGATTATTGAGCATACCGGCCTGACGGGACGGTGGCAAACGCTGCAAAAGGAACCGCTGGTGATCTGCGACACGGGACACAATGCCGGAGCGTGGGAACACCTGACGCCCCAGCTGCTGCAAAAAGCCGGCTTGCACACGCACCTGCGGATGATTATCGGCATGTCGAACGACAAGGATGTCGACTCCATTCTGCCGATGATGCCGACCGATGCGACCTATTATCTTACGCAGGCTTCCACCGGCCGTGCGCTGCCGATAGAGACGCTGGAGGCGAAAGCCCGCCAGTACGGTCTTTCGGGGACGAGTTTCCATTCGGTGAACGACGCTGTCGAAGCCGTCATGAAGGAAGCCCAGCCCCAGGATTTGATCTTTATCGGAGGCAGCAACTTCGTCGTGGCCGACGCCCTTCCCCTGTACAGGGACGGGGAGTTTCGGGAGGAATATCTGCGGATAACGGACCTGGATGACTCGGAACCTGAAACGGAGACTTAACGACTCTCCTCTGGCGCGGTGGAGCGTACTGGGGATTGTTTCCATCACGATGATGTGCGCTTATTTCATTACCGACGTGATGGCGCCCCTGCAACCCATGCTGGAGGAACAGTTCGGCTGGGACGGAGCGGAATATGGACTGTTCTCCGGCTCCTACGGATGGTTCAACGTATTTCTGTTCATGCTGATCTTCGGGGGAATCATCCTCGACCGGAAAGGCACACGATTCACCGGTACACTGTCCTGCCTGCTGATGATTCTCGGATGTGCCGTCAAGTACTATGCGGTTTCGCCGTTCTTTGCCCTCGAAGGGACGATGTTCGGCATCAAGGCGCAGGTACTGACGGCCTGTCTGGGCTTCGCCGTTTTCGGCATGGGCGCGGAGACGGCGGGCGTGACGGTGACCAAAGTCATCGCCCGCTGGTTTTCGGGAAAGGAGATCGCCCTGGCAATGGGATTGCAGGTCTCCACCGCCCGTATCGGAACCACGCTGGCGTTCTCCGCAACCGTCAAAACGGCCGTCCATTTCGACGAAATCTCGGCGCCTCTGCTGCTGGGACTGCTCCTGCTTTGCATCGGCCTGCTCGCGTTCTTTGTTTTCTGCGTGATGGATCGCAAACTGGATCAGTCCGTCGCGGAGCATGTCGATCCCGCGGAAGGGCAGGAAGAATCTTTCCGGCTGAAGGATGTGCTGCAGGTTGTCCGCAACGGCGGATTCTGGCTGATAGCCATCCTGTGCCTCCTGTTCTATTCGGGCGTTTTTCCTTTCCTGAAATATGCCACCTCGCTGATGATAAACAAGTATGGCGTGGACGGGGAGCTGGCGGGCATGATTCCGTCGCTGCTGCCCTTCGGGGCCATCCTGCTGACGCCGGTCTTCGGACTGCTGTATGACAGGGTCGGGAAAGGCGCGAGCATCATGCTTGCAGGGTCTGTCCTGCTGGTTGCCGTTCATACGCTTTTTGCTCTGCCGCTGCTGAACGTGTGGTGGTTTGCCGCGTTCATCATGGTGCTGCTGGGCATTGCCTTTTCGCTGGTTCCTTCGGCCATGTGGCCGTCGGTGCCCAAGATTATCCCGCAAAACCAGCTGGGGACGGCATACGCCACCATCTTCTGGGTACAGAACATCGGACTGACCGGCGTCCCCATGCTGATCGGCTGGGTGCTCAAGAACTATTGCCAAACGGGCGTCGCGGAAAAACCGTACGACTATACGCTTCCGATGATTGTTTTCGCCTGTTTCGGGTTGCTGGCCGTGTTCGTTGCATGGCTGCTCGGGCGGGAAGACCGGAAAAAAGGCTATGGACTGGAAAAACCGAATATCATCAGGGAGCGTTGAAAAAGGTGCCTGGTGCACGATGGTACCGCGCATTGAATTTTGAATGATTAATTATGAAGGGAACAGTTTCAATTTTACTTTTCATGCTTGGATGCATGACACAGGTGCCTTTGAGTGCGCAAAACAATGATTATGTCTCGCCGAACGATTTCGAAAACGGCTCTCAGACATCCCGTATTGCGGCAGCGATCGAATATGCCGGGAACAGGGGTCGAAAAGTCGTTATTCCGGCGATCGACAGGGTGACAAATACCGGTGTCTGGAAGATAGATTCGGCCATCCTGCTGCCATCGGATTTCACGCTGGTGCTGGACAACTGTACGCTTAAACTGTCCGACCTGTGTCGCGACAATTTTATCCGGACAGCCAACCTGAAAGTCGGGCAGCCGTCTCTCGAAACATACCACAATGTACACATCATCGGCATCGGCAACGTATTGCTTGAAGGAGCAGACCATCCCCGGGCGACCGGCGACTGTTTTAAGCAGCTTTCGACCACCAACAGCTCTTTCTACTATTCCTACGGAACAGATGAGGGAAAGTCCGGAGTAAATCAGTATGGCGGCTGGTTGAATCACGGCATCAATATCGTCGAGACGGTGGGTTTCAGCATCGAAAACATCAAGCTGAAAAATTATCACGGGCATGGAATTATCGTCGCCAGGAGTTCGAACGGCGTCATGCGGGGCATCTCGTTTGACGCTTGCGGACATATTTTTATTGACGGAGAAAAGCATCTCATCAAGAATCAGGACGGTTTCGGCATCCGGCAAGGATGTCATGACATCCTTATCGAAAACTGTACGGGCAACACCGGCGACGACTTTCTCATGATCGGAGAATATTTTAACGATGATGCAAGCTTCGCTACGGGCATGGAAAACACGGTCAGTCCCTGCGGCGACAATTACCGGGGTGAAGAAGATGACACCTACAATATCATTTGCCGTGATATATACGGAGTCAATGCCTTCGGGTGGAAACTGATTAAACTCATGTCTTCGGGAAAACAGAAACAGTACAATTTCATTTTCAGTGACATGGTTGCCAGTGTGGACAGCCGGATATCTTTTACCAAATACAAGATTCCGCCCGGACTGCATACCAATTTCGTGTTTCAAAACCTGATGGGTAAAATCCGTTTTGTCGATGACGGCGGATACATCAAAAACTCCGTATTCAGAAACATACAATACATCGGTACGGAAGACATTTTAGGTCCCGTCAACCCGACAGGCGACGGGCATATAATCGAAAACGTACGGAACATCCCTCTTGAATGAAATAAATTCATGACACCGGCATGTAATCATGTTCGTGTGGAAACAGTAATTCAATGATTCAAAGATTCAAGAGTGAATGGCGGGGATTTCCCGGGTCGAACTGACGTTATTCAACATTTTTCCGGCATCTCTTTTATCAGTTCTGTCAAACGAAATTGCATCCGTTATACTTTGTTGCGGGATGGTTTTCGAAAGTCTCCGACCATGTCGGAAAGTTCGCTCGAGGCGTTGAAAAGAGGTATACACGATGTATTTTTTCCGCTCGAAGCTCGAGGAGGAAAAATACACCGGGTATTTTTGTCGCTCGAGGCTCGAGGAGGAAATTGCACCGTGTATTTTTATCGCTCGAAGTTCGGGGAAGAAAAATACACGGTGTATTTTTGTCGCTCGAGGTTCGAGGAGGAAAAATACACGGTGTATTTTGTCTCTCGAAGTCCGGGGAGGAAAAATACACTGTGTATTTTTCCTCTCGCGGTGCGGGGAAGAAATCCGAAGCCTCGAAAGTAACCGTTGCAGTCACTGCACGGCTGTTTTATTTTCCGGCTTTCATAACGCCCGCGTCGTCGTCGCTGTTGTTCAGCCGCTTGTCGCCGGACTGGAAGGCGCGACCGAAGTTGATGTTCCACGAAAACGTGAAGACAAGCAATCGCGGGAGGTCATTAACATACATGCTCCTTTTATAGGAAGCGTACGCGGATCTGTTCTCCGAATCCATCCGGTAATCGTTGAAAAAGGGATTGAACGTCTGAATGCCGAAATTCATGTCTCTGTATTTATATCCCAGTGAAATGACCTGCAATACTTCTCCTTTTTCCAGCGTTTCACCGTAGAACTGACTCCAGGGAGCCGGTTGCCATTCGAAGTATAAGCGGAAGTTCCTGTAATTCGCATTCAGACTGGCCATGAAGTACGGTTCGGTACAGATGTGCCGGTAGCTGTTCCCCTCACTGATGAAATGGTTGACGCCGGCGTTGAGCGCCACCGTCACAATGTCTTTCACCGGGCCGACACGGAGATTCAGGATGGCGCTTGCATGTTGCCAGCTTTTCTGGTTGTCCCACGTCCGGACTATGCGTCCCTTTTCCCAAAACTTTTCTTCCATAATGGCCGAAGGACGATAATTGTAACTGCCCTGCAGATTCACAAGGAAGAGGCCTTTTTTCCATTCGTAATTCAGCGTGGATTCGTAATTGACACAGGGTTGCAGGCCGGGATTCCCCCGCTGTATCTGGAGCGAATCAATGGCCTGTTCCACCGCGCTCAGTTCGGAAAGCGAAGGCGTATGGTTCCGGATATGGCCTGTCAGACGGAGAGAGGAGTTGCCCGGCAGGGGAAGGAAGAGCGCCATCCGCGGATTGAACGTATACACGGTGTAATCCGTGTTTTCCGCTTCCTGACGGAACGACGCCCGCGTGACGCCCGCGCCCAGCGTATAGTCCAGTTTCCTTATCCTGCCCTTCCATTCGGCAAAAAGAAACGTTTCGCCCTGCCGCATTTCCGCTGTGTAGCCCTGTCCGTTCCCGTACGTATTGTCGGCGCGGGCCTGCGTATGGCGCAGACCTGCGCTCAGACGGCTGTCCCCCAGTTTTTTTTCGTAGATGCCTTCCCCGATCCACGAATACTTGTTGCCCGTGACCGGATTGCTGATGTCGGTCAGCCGTACGCCGTCGCGACTTTCCGTGTACACGCGGTTATTGTCCGTATAACTGTACGTGCCCACCAGGTTGACGACCAGCGTCTGGTCGTTCTTCAGATTTTCCTGATAATACAGGTCAAGCGCCGGACGGGAAATCAGGTTTCTTTCTCCGTCGAACATTTGCACGTAATCGGCCGGATTCGCCATGTTGTAGAGCTTGCCGTTATAATCCCAGTTGGGCTGATTGTGTGAAAAATAACGGAACGTGGCGTTGAACATGCGTTTGTCGTCGAGAAAGCTGTAAGCCGCGTTCAGATAATTCTGGAAATACTGCACATGACCCGGCTCGCCGGTTTCCCTGCGCCGAAGCGTGGAACCGTCGGCAAGGCGGAACGTTTCTTCATTGTCGCGCCACATCCTGTCAAAATCGCGCAGGCGCATCAGGTAATTTGCGGAAAACTCCGACTTTCCGTGATTCACCTTTGCACTGATGCTGTTGTGTCCGTATTTTTTAAGCAGGAAAGCGTCATGCATGTCCACACCTATATTCCCGCCGGTTTCAGGCCGCCGGACAATATAGTCAATTACAGCTGCCGCATTACCGTAGCGCAGTCCCGGATTGTCGTGATACTCCACGCGGATAATGTCCTTCGGCAACAGGGCGACCACATCGCCGGTTTCTGCCCTGGCGCCGTTGATACGCAGCTGCACCTCGCCGCCGCCGGGAATACTCACCTCGCGTGTCATGGAATTGATCCGTATGCGCGGCAGCATCAGCTGCTGCAACAAATCAACGCCATTGTTTGACGAGTTTACCTGCTGTTCGGTGGGGAAAATCAGTTTCCGGTCTATCCGGCGGGTCGTTGCCGAGGCGGTGACGGTGACGGCATTCAGTTCGACCGCATCTTCCTCCATCAGGATTTCCGGCAGCGTGACGCCAGCTTTCAGTCCTTCCAGCGCGATGTACTGCGTCACATAACCGATGTAGGAAAGCGCCAGCCGGTAATCGCCGGGATTCAGGTTCGGCAGGACAAACCTGCCGGCGTCGTCCGATGTTGTTCCCGTCACAAACGCTGAATCCGGCGTTTGCAACACCACGTTCACAAAGGCCAGAGCCTCTTGATTACCGGCATCCCTGACGGAGCCTTTCAATTCAATACGCTGGGCCGAAGCCTCCGTAATTATACTGCCAAGCAGTATAAGGGCGATCACCGCTTTCGTGAAAATGCTGCGGCCTGTCTGCCTTTTGCCTTCCGTATGCTGCATGGTAAGGCACATGCTGTCCGCTTGGGACTTGGTTGAATAATACATACTGTTCATTGTTATATAAGTTAGTAAATAGCAGATAGTAGGGGCGAAAAGCTTTTCGCCTGTACAGGCGGGCAGCCGGCGAAAAAACCGCACATCTCCATACAGAGACGCGGCATGACCCGTCTCTACATGTCCCGATAGGGAAAAAGTCTCTCTCGATGCGTAGCTGCAAAAAGCCGTCAGCCGGAGGGCTAACCTCCAGGGAAGGGCGCCGATTATCGCGAATATAATGTAAAGTGCTAAATTACAGAGATTTCCCCCCCCCCCCACATATACAAAATGTATTAAAATGAGGGCCTCTGCCCTTTCCCGTGCGGAAAGTAGCGGCCGTGAGGCGGCGGTGTATGTAACTTGTACCTGATCGCATTTTTCTTTCTGAGTTCTTCTGTTTTTTGTAAACCCGGCGGCAAATATACAGGGAAGTTTTTAAATGAACAATAGAAAGGGCAGTTAAAAAGACGCAAAGATGAAAAGAGGAGTGATTAGTGGCGCGAATCAGTAGTTAGTAGAATGGATACATCAGTTCATGTACAAAATCAAATGGCCCCGGCAGATGCAGTGCCTGATACCGTATCCCTGTATGGGAGACAGGCGGCTTTTCCGCCGGCTGCTCTGCGGGCGAAAGCATTTCGCCCCTACCAACTACTATCTACTAACTACTAACTACTGATTCGCATAATTCATAATTCGCATGTTATCCATGCACAAAACTGTCTTGCGTAAAGTATAAACCCTTATCTTTGCCGGGAATTAAACAACCAAAGTCTGACACAAGATCTGTTATTCATCGCCCTGCTGTTTCCGGCGGGGATGTATGGACAATCCTCCGCGGAACTTTCCGGCGAGGAACTGGAATGTACAACGGTGACGGTGGGCCGGAAAGCTTCGGCCGACGGCTCCGTAATGACTTCGCACACCGACGACAGCGGACGTACACGCACCAGTATCACGGTCGTGGCGGCCAAAGACCATCCCGCGGGAACGGTGAAAACACTGTATCGCCGCCGTGCCGCTGCCGACGTAAAGGGACGGATGCCGCATTATGAGTTCGTGGAAACGGGACAGATTCCGGAAGTGGCGCATACGTATCAGTATTTCAATTCCGCTTACCCGTGTATGAATGAAAAACAGCTGGCAATCGGCGAATCGACGTTCGGCGGACGCAGCGAACTGCGTTCGGACAGGGGACTGATTGACTGTTCGAGCCTCTGCATGCTGATGCTCGAACGCTGCACGACCGCCCGCCATGCCATCCGTACAGCCGGCGAACTGCTCGAAAAATACGGCTGGAACGACGGCGGCGAATGCCTCACCATTGCCGACAGGCAGGAGGTGTGGCACCTGGAGATTGTCGGCCCCGGAGCGGGAAAAACGGGCGCCGTATGGGTGGCGCAGCGCGTCCCCGACGACCATGTCGGCGTCAACGCCAATGCCTCCACCGTCCGCGAAATCGACCTGAAGAACAGGGATTATTTCATGGCCTCGTCCAACGTCTTTTCCGTAGCCGAAGAAAACGGATGGTATGACCGGAAAAGGGAGGTATTCCGCTTTGCCTATGCCTATGCGCCCTCCACACGGACGTCGATTGCCTGCCGGCGCCGCGAATGGCGGGTGTTCAACCTCCTGGCGCCCTCGCAGAAGCTGGATGCCAACAGCGAAAATCATCCCTTCTCCGTGAAGCCCGACGCGCCGGTCAGGAAAGAGGACATGGTGCGCGTTTTCAAGGACTATTACGAGGGGACGGATTTTGACCTGCGCAAGACGCTGACCGTGGCCGGCGACAGCGGCCGGACGGTCATCTCGCCGCTGGCCAATCCCTTCATGAAAACCGACGAACTGAAACTGCACAGAATCAACGGCGGCTGGAGCTGGCGGGGCGAACGCTCCATCGCGGTGCATTACACCATCTACGCCACGATTCTGCAATGCCGCGACTGGCTGCCCGACGAGGTGGGCGGGCTGTGCTGGTTTGCGCTCGACAATGTCGCTTCATCCATCTACGTGCCCTTTTACGGCTGTGTGACGGATTTGCCGCAGACCTACAGGACGTGCGGTCGCGAAACGGGTTTCAGCCGGGAGGCGGCCTGGTGGGCTTTCAACCGTCTGGGCACCCTCGCCGCCAAACGCTGGGGCGACATGCACGTGGTGGTCGACAGCGTGTGGATGCCCATGCAGGCCGAGCTTTTTGAAAAACAGACCGAAGTGGAAGCCGAAGCGCTCTCGCTGCTCAGGCAGAACAAACGGACGGAAGCCGTTGATTTCCTCACCCGCTACAGTAACGAACGCGGCAATACAGCCGTGGAGACCGCCTGGAATACGGGCGATTACCTCTGGACGGTGTTCGACGGGATGTGGTAAAAACAGTGATTAGTGATTAGTGATTAGTGGTTAATGATTAGTGGTTTGTGGCCATTAACCGTTAACCATTAACCACTAACCATTGTTTTCTATTCTGCCAGTGTGAAGTCCAGCTGTTTCCGTTCGAGGTTGGCGTGGACGACCTTGATTGTGACCGCGTCGCCCAGGCGGTAGGTCCGTTTGCGTC